>NZ_JADBUZ010000119.1:0-15154 GCF_020245305.1 Microcystis sp. M20BS1
AACCCTTATCCTGACTTGATTTCAGTTTTTTCTTTGTCAGTAAGGGTGTCAACAAGGAATATTACAAATTGTTAACCGAGTCTTGAAAGCCTTGTGCTACAAAGGTTTGAAATGTTAAGAAAGATGTGACTAAAGGACAGCTTATCAAGGGGGGATTAAGGGGGGATCAAAGGAACGCTGATTCCCGACAAGATGAGTGATTGACTTTCCTGCTTTCATCCCAAAATAGTTGTGCTAGAATGGCGAAAAATTCTCGCAATTGATAATTATGTTAGCCGAATTAGCCGCCGCCGAAATCGCTAAAATCGCCTTTGAAGCTGTTATCGGTAAATTAACGGAAGGAGCAATGGATAAAGGTGTAGAATTGTGGCAAAAAATTAAGCAAAAGTTACAAAAGGAACCCACCGCAGCACAGGTTTTAGCGGCAGCAGAACAAACTAAATCCGAGGCGATGATTGAACAGCAAGTGGTTCCTTTTTTACAGGTAGAAATGCTCAAAGACCCCAATTTTGCCCAAGAAATCCAAACCCTAGCACAACAAATTATGACAATTAATCAGAATCAAACAGAAACAAAAACTCAAATTGGT
Organism: Microcystis sp. M20BS1; assembly: GCF_020245305.1. Classification (NCBI taxonomy): domain Bacteria; kingdom Bacillati; phylum Cyanobacteriota; class Cyanophyceae; order Chroococcales; family Microcystaceae; genus Microcystis; species Microcystis sp. M20BS1. Next base: position 590 of record NZ_JADBUZ010000119.1, read on the forward strand.
ACACAAATAAACAAAGATATTAAACAACAATTGAACATTCAAGAAGTTAAGGGTAATTTAAATCTAGGAATCCCTCCTGAATGACTGGCGGATCTGCACGCAACAGCAGACGCAATAGAAAATAATCGCAGTAGTCAAAGGAGTATTTTCAAGGGAGGAGATGCTCGAAAACGTCTGGCCTATTGGCAAGGAAGGGAGGAGGAAATCACCCAAATTAAGCAGTGGTTTAATGATCAAAATGTTGCGATGATTGGCATCAAAGGAGTTGGAGGAATTGGAAAATCTACCCTAGCCAGCAAAATTTTTGAGGAGAAAATTACCCTCGATCCTTCCCTAGGGGACGATGAAGATTTATTCCCAAAACGCTTTTGGTGGGAAGCGGGAAATCTGGGCGGATTTAGTGGTTTAGCTCGCCAATTCCTGACGGACTTTGGTTATCCTGTCCCCGAAAAAGAAATAGATTTACAGGAAGCTTTAATCAGACAATTGCAACGCCATCGCCACCTAATTATTATCGATAATCTAGAGAGTTTATTAGGGGAAGATGGTTATTGGAATAATGAATTTTATCAGCAGTTTTTCACTGCTTGGATAGAAAAAGGTGACACGAGCAAAATTATAGTCACCACCAGAGAAAAGCCAAAAACTAGGGGTTTTAACCGTTGGATTGAGCTAAAAGGTTTGAAACCTCCTGAAGGGGCGCAATTGTTAGCAGAATCGCAAATAACAGGGGATCTAGAGAACTTTTCTCGACGGGTGGATGGTCATCCATTACTCCTGCGATTGGTGGCGGATTTAATCTTAGCAGAATTTCCGCAAAACCCCAGTTTAGAAAGGTTAGCGGATTTAGGATTAGGAAATTTATCGCAACTTTTGAGCGATCCGCAGGTGGTGGGGAGTCATCGTCAAGAGACAGTGGGAATTGCTTTAGTTTTAGATGCTAGTTTTCAGCGACTTAGCCAAAGACAGCAGGAATTATTCACTAAAACCAGCATTTATCGCCGAGAATTTGATTCTCTGGCAGCTAAAGCGGTGATGGATAATTACCCCGAGATCGCACTGTCCGAGATCACGGCAGATCTGCGAGAATTGCAGCGACGATCATTATTAGAAGAAAAAGAGGAAAATCGCCAGCGAATTTTTAGTTTTCAGCCTTTAGTTTGGGAATATGCACAATACAAAGCCGGCGATCAAAGGGAATTACACCAAAAAGCGATCGCCTATTATCTTTCTATTGCTCAACCCGACTCCTGGGAAATCCTCAACGATGTGCAACCTTACCTAGAAATTTTCTATCATTGCTATCAGTTAACCGAGTACGACAATGCTTTTGATATTCTCCGTGCTATCGAGGATTTTCTCACCCGACGGGGGTATTATCAAACCCTAGCGGATTATTACCTTGAATTAGTCACTGTTTACCAACAACAGGAGGAGCAAACCAACTGGAAATATACCGCATCCCTCACCAGTTTAGGCAATGCTTACTATTTTTTAGGAGAATACCAAAAAGAGATCGAGTTTTATCAACAGTCCTTAGCAATCTTTCGGGAAATCGGTGATCGGGGGGGTGAAGCGAATTCCTACATGGGTTTAGGCAATGTTTACCATTCCCTAGGAGAATACCAAAAAGCGATCGAGTTTCATCAACAGTCTTTAGCAATCGAACGGGAAATCGGTGATCGGGGGGGTGAAGCGTATTCCTACAATAATTTAGGCAATGTTTACGATTCCCTAGGAGAATACCAAAAAGCGATCGAGTTTTATCAACAGTCTTTAGCAATCCTTCGGGAAATCGGTGATTGGGGGGGTGAAGCGAAATCCTACAATAATTTAGGCAATGTTTACCATTCCCTAGGAGAATACCAAAAAGCGATCGAGTTTTATCAACAGTCTTTAGCAATCAAACGGGAAATCGGTGATCGGGGGGGTGAAGCGTATTCCTACGGTAATTTAGGCATTGTTTACAAATCCCTAGGAGAATACCAAAAAGCGATCGAGTTTTATCAACAGTCCTTAGCAATCAAACGGGAAATCGGTGATCGGGGGGGTGAAGCGTATTCCTACAATAATTTAGGCAATGTTTACGATTCCCTAGGAGAATACCAAAAAGCGATCGAGTTTTATCAACAGTCCTTAGCAATCCTTCGGGAAATCGGTGATCGGGGGGGTGAAGCGTCTTCCTACAATAATTTAGGCAATGTTTACAATTCCCTAGGAGAATACCAAAAAGCGATCGAGTTTCATCAACAGTCCTTAGCAATCGATCAGGAAATCGGTGATCGGGGGGGTGAAGCGTCTTCCTACATGGGTTTAGGCAATGTTTACTGTTCCCTAGGAGAATACCAAAAAGCGATCGAGTTTTATCAACAGTCCTTAGCAATCGAACGGGAAATCGGTGATCGGGGGGGTGAAGCGTCTTCCTACGGTAATTTAGGCATTGTTTACGATTCCCTAGGAGAATACCAAAAAGCGATCGAGTTTTATCAACAGTCCTTAGCAATCAAACGGGAAATCGGTGATCGGGGGGGTGAAGCGAATGCTTGGTTTAATCTGGGACTTACCTACTATAAACTCAAGCGTATATCGGAAGCGAAAGAAGCATATCTTCAGTCGCGGGAATTATATCAAGCATTGGGGTTAGCAGGATATGTTCAAAATTGCGATCAGGCAATTCGGCAATTAGAAACCCGAAAATATCCCTTAATCGTTGCTTTCTTTCTGGGGGTGATTAAGTTTCCTTTAGTTTTAATTGGGGGGATAATAGTGGCATTGTGGCGATTGTTAAAAAGATGGTTGAGGAAAGCATAATTAGGGGTAGGATGGGTTAGATATCCCTTATTTTTAACCTGAGTTTCACATCTGCTAATTTCCCCTCATAACTACCCTAAAGTGAGAAATTATAGTAATATTTCTAAGGATTACCAGAAAAGAAAGAGCGCCACGCTGCTGTGCCGATCGCTCCTCCTAAAAGAATAATTAACGTCCAAACTTGATTTTTTTGGGTTCCTTCCAGCTTTTCTAGTCTTCTATCCATCCCATCGACTTTCTCAGTTAGTTTTGCTTGTCCTACCTCTAGCTTAGTTAACCGTTCGTCGATTTTGTCAAATTTCTGGTTAAAATCCTTTTGTAGGCTATCAAATTTCTGGTTAACATCCTTTTGTAAGCTATCAAATTTCTGGTTAACATCCTGTTGCAAGATGTCGATTTTTTGGTTAACCTCCTTGATGCTGTCTTTGATTTCCTTGAGGACGGATTCAAGACTATAAGTAACGGTTTCGTTAGACATTTTGGTAACATCCCTAGGACTAATGATAGTACAATAATTTTATTTTAATCCTAAATCTGGTTATTAGAAACTGATTACCTATTGCCTAGGATTTAGTATTAAGTAGGTAGGCGTTAAAAATTATTAGATGCCCCCCTTAATAAGGGGGGATTAAGGGGGGATCGAACCTAAAATCCATTTTTAATTTAATTATAACCAGCTACTTATGCTAATATTTCTAAGGATTACCAGAAAAAAAGGATCGCCACGCTGCCGTTCCGATCGCTCCTCCTAAAAGGATAATTAACGTCCAAACTTGATTTTTTTGGGTTCCTTCCAGCTTTTCTAGTCTTCTATCCATCCCATCGACTTTCTCAGTTAGTTTTGCTTGTCCTACCTCTAGCTTAGTTAGCCGTTCGTCGATTTTGTCAAATTTCTGGTTAATATCTTGTTGCAAGGTATCGATTTTTTGGTTAACTTCCTTGATGCTGTCTTTGATTTCCTTGAGGACGGATTCAAGACTATAAGTAACGGTTTCGTTAGACATTTTGGTAACATCCCTGGGAGTAATGATAGTATAATAATTTTATTATAATCCTAAATCTGGTTATTAGAAACTGATTACCTATTGCCTAGAATTTAGTATTAAGTAGGTAGGCGTTAAAAATTATTAGATGCCCCCCTTATTAAGGGGGGATTAAGGGGGGATCGAACCTAAAATCCATTTTTAATTTAATTATAACCAGCTACTTATAGTAATATTTCTAAGGATTACCAGAAAAAAAGGATCGCCACGCTGCTGTTCCGATCGCTCCTCCTAAAAGGATAATTAACGTCCAAACTTGATTTTTTTGGGTTCCTTCCACCTTTTCTAGTCTTCTATCCATCCCATCGACTTTCTCAGTTAGTTTTGCTTGTCCTACCTCTAGCTTAGTTAACCGTTCGTCGATTTTGTCAAATTTCTGGTTAAAATCCTTCTGTAAGCTATCAAATTTCTGGTTAATATCTTGTTGCAAGGTATCGATTTTTTGGTTAACTTCCTTGATGCTGTCTTTGATTTCCTTGAGGACAGATTCAAGACTATAAGTAACGGTTTCGTTAGACATTTTGGTAACATCCCTGGGAGTAAGTTTTTTTACGCACTTTCCGTTGATACTACAATAATTTTATCTTAATACTAATACCATTTTTCTCAAGTAATGGCAGAGATGGTTAATTGCCCTCATCCCCAACCCGTCTCCTAGAAAGGAAGAGGGGAGTAGGATACCTGCCACGAATAAAGAAAAATGGTATTATGTTAAAATGTTGAGGGCTTCGTTTTTGGGTCTGATTTGTTGTTATATTGATCAGACTATACCTGATGAGCCTTTCTTAATCAGGCCTCAAGGCTGATGTGTTTCCTTTTTGAATTGGTGTTTTTGTTAGTAACGAAGCTGATAAGCGGTAGGGTAAATAAAAAATGACAGAACAAGCTTGGTGGGTACAAAAATGGTTAGAACTACTCGATTCCTATCGCTTTAAAAAACGCTTGGAACGAGCTAGACTCTACGCTAGAGAGGGCAATGTTTTAAGTATTGACTTTGAAGACTCGCAAGTTATTGCTAGAGTACAAGGCAGTGAACCAGAGCCTTATATAGTGGATTTATCCCTAGCGGTTTTTAGTGATGAAGAATGGGATTATATTATTAAGCTTCTCTCCAAAAAAGCCATTTATTCCGCTCAATTACTCACGGGACAAATGCCCGATCATATCGAGCGTGTTTTTATCGATAGTGGGGTAAATTTATTTCCCTTTTCCCTAGCTGATATTCGCTCTCGTTGCACCTGTCCCGATCAAGCCAACCCCTGCAAACATATAGGAGCAGTATATTATCAATTGGGCGATCGTTTTAGTGTCGATCCCTTCCTGCTTTTGCAACTGCGTGGCCGAAGCAAAAGCCAAATTCTGGAAGCTTTACGCGAAAAACGCTCCTATTCCTCTGATAATCAACCTTTAGCAGTCAGTGAACCCCCCGCAGCAGTCGAAAAAACTGCCCCCGAAAGTGCTATCGATCGCTTTTGGCAGTACGATGAGGAGCTAGATCCCTCCCTCGTTGTCATTACGCCGGGGAATGAAAATCAAACCATTCTCGACATTTTAGGCAATTTTCCCCTGGCTGCCCCCGAATCCGATGCCATAGAACAATTTTTAAAACCAATTTACCGGCAAATTCCCCAAGAAGCGATGGCGATTGCTTTACAGTAGGGGAATTTGGGGTATAAGTAGCTGGTTGTAATTAAATTAAAAATGGATTTTAGGTTCGATCCCCCCTGCCCCCCTTGATAAGGGGGGTTTGATCCCTCCTGCCCCCCTTGATAAGGGGGGTGTCTGATAATTTTTAACGCCTACCTACTTAGGATCAGCCTAGTCAAAGTGGTGCCAAGGACAAAAAAGCCAGCCAGATTTGTCCTCGCATCAGGGTGAGGAATTGACCGGGTAGAAAATTGCCTCACCACTAACCGCTAAACCGTCTTACTTTTGCCGGTTTTACTACCCGGGGAAGTAGTTTTTTTAGTGGTGCTAGAAGTAGTTTTCTTGGTAGTGGTTTTCTTGGCAGTGGTTGTCTTGGCTGCTAGGGCGACTAAAGCTTGTTCTAGAGTCAGGGTTTCGGCGGTTTCTCCTTCAGGAATCTTGGCGTTAGTTTTGCCGTGTTTGATATAAACTCCGTAGGGACCCTCGTACAATCCCACCAATTCCCCGTCGTCGGGATGTTTACCCAATTCTTTTAGGGGTGGTTTGGTAGAACCACGAGTGCCGCGAGTTTTTTTCGGTTCGGCTAATAAAGCCAAAGCTCGATCGAGGGTTATGGTTAAGACATCATCGCCGGCTTTCAGGGAACGATATTCTTTTTCCTTGCCCTCTTCCTGAACTAAATAGGGACCAAAACGCCCTAAACTGGCTTTAATTTTGCCTCCGGTGAGGGGATGGGTTCCCAGTAGTCGTGGCAGTGCCAATAAACCCACCGCTTGTTCGAGGGTGACATCCTCTGGTTTGACTCCTTTGGGTAGGGAGGCGCGTTTCGGTTTGGGGTTGTCATCGCTGATATCTCCTAACTGGACGTAGGGACCGTAACTACCCACGAGCAGATAAATCGGCTCTCCGGTGTCGGGATGAAGACCGATTTTATCGGGACCTTCGGTTTTTTGTCGCAGCAGGGTTTCTACCTGTTCGGGGTTCAGATCCGCCGGGGTTAAATCGGCGGGGATGGAAGCGGTGAGGATTTCATCGCCTCGGGAGACTTCTAGATAGGGACCGTACTTGCCGATCTTGATGGTTGCCTGCAAATCCTCTAAAATCACCGATTTAGCGGTGCTAGAGTTAATTTGACCCTCGCGCTCTTTGACTTGGCTTTCTAGCCCCTTTTCGCCGCGATAGAAGCGATCGAGATAGGGCAACCACTGAGCGGAACCGGTGGCGATATCGTCGAGGGTTTCCTCCATCTTCGAGGTAAATTTGGGATCTACCAGGTCGGGGAAATGATTTTCTAATAAACTAACCACGGCGAAGGCGGTGAAGGTGGGAATGAGGGTTTTATTCCGCATTTGGGCATAACCGCGATCGATAATGGTGCCGAGAATGGTGGCGTAGGTGCTGGGTCGCCCGATTCCTTCACTTTCGAGGGTTTTTACGAGGGAGGCTTCGCTATAACGGGCGGGGGGTTGGGTATCGTGGCTAATGGCTTCTAGTTGGCGACAATTGGGGGTATCACCGACGCTGAGGGGGGGTAGGATTATTTCTTGGTCGTCGATGGCGGCTTCGGGATCGTCGGAACCTTCCACATAGGCGCGGAAAAAGCCGGGGAAGTCGATTCTTTTGCCGGAGGAGCGAAATCCGGCATTTTCCACCTGAATATTAACGGCGATCTGGGTAATACGGGCATCGGCCATCTGTGAGGCGACGGTACGTTTCCAGATTAGGTCGTAGAGGGCGAATTCTAGTCCGCTCAGGCCGGTTTCCCGGGGCAAGCGAAAGCTACTGCCGGCAGGTCGGATGGCTTCGTGGGCTTCCTGCGCGCCTTTGCTTTTGGTGGTGTATTGCCGGGGTTGGGGACTGAGATAGTTTTTTCCGTACATTTGTTCTACACAATGACGGGCGGCGCTGATGGCCTGGTCGGAAAGATGGACGGAATCGGTCCGCATATAGGTGATGTAGCCCTGTTCGTAGAGATTTTGGGCGATTCGCATGGTGTCCCTGGCGGATATGCCTAGTTTCCGGTTAGCTTCTTGCTGTAGGGTGGAAGTGGTGAAGGGGGGGGATGGTTTGCGAGTGGTGGGTTTTTCTTCGGTGTGGCTAACGCGCCAGATTTTGTCTTGGATCTGTTCTTTTAAGGCGGTGGCGGTGGCTTGATCTAAGAGTGTCACCTGGCGACCGGGGAGCAGTCTGCCGGTGTCGGCATCGAAATCGCTCCCATTTGCCACTTTTTGACCGTTTAATGTGACTAATTTCGAGTCGAATTGATTTTTGTCCTTTTCTAAAGTCGCCTTCAGATCCCAATAATTGGCGGTTTTAAAAGCCCGTCGTTCCCGTTCCCGTTGTACGAGCAGACGCACGGCGACGGATTGCACCCGGCCGGCGGATAAACCTTTGGAGATTTTTTTCCAGAGTAGGGGGGAGAGGGTATAACCGTAGAGGCGATCGAGTATGCGGCGGGTTTCTTGGGCGTGTACTAAATTTTCGTCGATGGAGCGACAATTTTTCAGGGCGGTTTGGATCGCTTCTTTGGTGATTTCGTGAAATACCATCCTTTTGGTGGGTATTTTCGGGTTGAGTACCTGTAAGAGATGCCAACTGATGCTTTCTCCTTCCCGATCTTCGTCAGTGGCGAGGATCAGTTCGCTCGCGCCTTTGAGGGCTTCTTTTAATTCTTTGACGATTTTACTTTTGGTTTTGGGGACGACGTAGAGAGGATCGAAATCGTTCTCCACATCCACGCCTAAGTTAGCCCAGGATTTGTCTTTGTGGGCGGGGGGAATTTCTTCGGCAGAGGCGGGCAGATCGCGGATGTGGCCCATGGAGGCTTGGACTCGATAGCCGCTAGGCAGATAATTACTGATCGTCCGAGCTTTGGTGGGGGATTCGACAATAACCAGGGTTGACATAGGAATTGATCACGAGGGCATGGCCACAGCGACTGTTTTAGTTAGACTGACCATCTTTGTTTGATGATGGGCAAAAGTTACTATTTATCTTGACCGGCTTGATTCGGGTCAAAAGCCACTTACTACGATAATAGAGATTAAAGCTGGTCTTTTGTCACTAACTTCTTAATAAAACTTAATATTTTTCTGGAGCAGCAAGAGGGGAGCAGGGAGATGGGGTAATGGGGAGAAGGGAGAAAAAAGCTGACACTGATAACTGATGACTGATGACTGACTCCTAACCCAATGTTTGCCAAAGATAAGCAAAATTTATTTATTGATGCCAAAAACTTGAGAATATTTAAATTAACATTCCGCAATATTTATAAATTCTTAAGAATTAATTGAGAAAGATTTTTATTTAACAACGATGTTACAATGGTTACAGCGATTTTACTGAATTTCACAATGGGGTATTCTGTGCTTTTTTAGGCAGCAATGGTTGAAACCCTTGCCACACCTAGAAGGTTATCCTAATTAGGACGGGTAAATTAGTCAATTTCACCAACAACGATGATCTTTTTTGTGTGTAGTTTTATTGCAAAAAAAAAGTTTTTTTGACAAAAAGCACAAAGTATGATATGCACCCAACGTATTTCTGGCTGCCAGTAGTTATTGCAGAGTGGGAGTTGGGGAGAAGGGAGAATAAATAAAAATAATCCTCCTGACTGGAAAGAGGGTGTAGGGTGTGGGGTGTGGGGTGTAGGGAAGGAAACCTCTTTCATCTGTGGTGGTGAAAATTTTTTCATCAGGACTGACGCCTGACGACCGACGCCTAACCCCACCAACCAACTTTTTGCCGCAAACCCTAGTTATGTCTGATTTACGTCAATATGCCCCAGCAACAGAACGCAATCGTCAGCCGATTTTGGAAGTTCTCAGCCAATTTTTACCGAAGACTGGGAATATTCTAGAAATATCTAGCGGCACGGGTGAACACGCTGTTTTTTTTGCCCCTCGTCTTGCTCCTTGTCGTTGGATTCCCTCGGATTGTAACCCTCTGGCTCTAGATAGTATTCGCAGTTGGTGCGATTATTATCCTAGTTCTAATCTAGATCGCCCCCTATTTATCGATGTTCATCAGTCAGTTTGGGCGGTAGAGACGGAAAATATCGTTATTAATGCTATTGTTAATATTAATATGATTCATATCGCCCCTTGGTCCGCTTGTTTAGCTTTAATGGCAGGAGCGAGTCGCATTCTTAGTTCGGGGGAAATTCTCTATCTTTATGGTCCCTATAAACGACAGGGAAAACATACTTCTCCTAGTAATGAAAGCTTTGATTTTTCTCTCCGTTCTCAAAATTCTGCTTGGGGAGTTAGGAATTTAGAAGATGTGGTGCAAGCAGCGAGCGATCGAGGTTTACAATTGTTAGAAGTAATTCCTATGCCAGCTAATAATCTCTCGGTTTTATTTCAATTGCCTTAACTGATAACTGATAACTGATAACTGATAACTTATTTCCAACCGGCGCGATTCATTACCTGTACTGCTTTGGCTAAATTAGGACCATAATTAGCCACGCTAACGGTATCTTCTTTACCGCGTCCGAGTTTTGCTAGGAAAGGGTCTAAAGCAACCCCTCGAACCACGGGATATTCTTGATTACCCTTAGCAAAAAAGTTCTGTGCTTCATTGCTAGAAAGATACTCTAAAAATTTAATGGCCGATTCTCGATTGGGAGCGGTTTTAATTAAACCACCACCACTAATATTAACATGAGTGCCGCGGCCTGCTTGGTCGGGGAAAATTACGCCTACTTGGTCATAAATTGCCCGTTTAGCGGGGTCTTTTTCTTCGGCATACCCAGCTAAGTAATAGGTGTTAGCTAGGGCTAAATCGGCAATTCCTGCGGCTACAGCTTCGATTTGTGCCTTATCATTGCCCTGGGGTGAACGGGCAAAATTAGCCACTAATCCCCGACACCATTTTTCTGTGGCTGCTTCTCCTTGGATGTCGATTAACCAAGCGGTAAAAGATTGACTATAGATGTTACTAGACGACCGAGTGACGACTTTTCCTTTCCATTTGGGATTGGTTAAATCTGCATAGGAATCGATTTCTCTGGGGTTAACTCTGTCTTTGTTGTACATGATTACCCGCAAGCGTTTACTAAACCCGAACCAGTGACCTTTGGGGTGACGCAAATGAGCGGGAATTCTTTGGGTGAGAATGGGGGAATTGACTGGGGCAAAAATTCCCTGTTGGTCGGCCCGCCATAATCTCCCGGCATCTACTGTCAGGAGTATATCAGCAGGACTATTGCGGCCTTCGCTTTTGATTCGTTCGATTAATGGGTCTGCTTCCCCTTCGACCAGGTTAATTTTTATTCCCGTTTGTCGGGTGAAGTTGTCATACAATCGTCGGTCGGTGTTGTAGTGACGGGAGGAATAGAGGTTTAATTGTTTAGTTTGGGCGGAAACCTCGTTTATTTTCCCTAATTGACCCACTGCTACCGCTAAGGTGGCTGTTCCCGCGCCTAGAAAGACTCTCCGAGTTATTTTATCGTTCATTGCTCGATTCTTGGCAAAGTTGTCTTTTCCTATTGTACAGCTATTGAGAATAATTCTTATCTATATGAGAAATTACTTGTCGGGTTAGGGCGGTAGATGGGGCAAAATCAAGGCAAAATCAGGGTTTTTTGCTTTGATAGGGCTAATAAATCCTCGAATCTATCGCTAGTTAAGTTCAATAAGCCCAAAATGTTACCCTAAGCTCGATCGAGGGTATTGTGGAATGAGAGCAACGAGAGTGAAAGATAATGATCAACAGTGATCACCAACAAGCGATCGAGCTAATGTTAGCATCGGGAGACTATAATCAGTTATTGTTATTTTGTCAGCAAGTGCTGGCGGTTCATCCGGAAGTGACTGATTATTATCCCTATCTGGGATTAGCTTATCTGCTGCTAGAGCAGCAAGCAACAGCGCAAGAAATTTGGTTATTTTGGCTATTACAATCAGAGTCTAGTCAAGATTTAATTATGCTCCTCAAAAAAGAGATAATTAGAAATCTTGATTGCTGGCAGTTTGGCCAAGCTAAATTAATCTATCTTCAGTGGCTAGAATTAGAGGAAATAGAAGGGGATGAAGAGATAGAAAATTATGCCCTGACTGCGATAAACTCCTGTCTTCAAGAGGTGCAAGAGGCAATTAATCGGCGAGAATATACTTTAGCTGAGGACTTTTACTTAAGAATTTTATCTTGGCGTGAACAATTAGCTTACATCTGGCACGATTTAGGATATTTATACTATATAATTAACCGACTAACAGAATCTTTTAACTGTTTGGCACGAGCCATCAACTTAGAGGAAAATCAAGCCTTATATCATTATACCATGGCCATGGTGCTAGAAAAACAATCACGTTCAGATACAGCTTTATCAGCTTATCAAAAAGCGATTGATCTCAAGGCTAATTTTGTCGATGCTTATAATAAACTGGGCAATTTATTTTATCGATTAGGGCAGCTAGAGTCAGCCGAAAAATTCTATCAGCAGGGAATTAATAACCAGGCAGATTTTTATCCTTTTTATATCAATTTAGGCAATGTCTATTTAGTTAAACAAGCTTGGACAGAAGCAAAAAATGCTTATAAAACTGCCCAACAACTGGCAGGAGATAGACGAGAAATTAGTCAAAATCTCTCCCTTTGGGAAATTCTGCAAGCTGACCAAAAAAGAGCAGATCTTTACTCAGGTGATTATTTTTATCAAAGAAAAATCTATCAATTAGCATTAAACTATTATCAAAAATTATTAGCAATTAAAATAGAGGACAGCAATTTTTATTTAAATTGCGCCCATTGCCATCTCATTCTTAAAGAAGAAAAACAAGCTTTAGAAGTGTATAAAAAAGGCATTAACTATCATCCAGAAAATATTGATTTACATTTGCGCCTAATTTGGTTACTACAAAATAATTATCCGATCGAGGTGGCAATTCAAGCAACTAAATCGGCTTTAGAGTATCTTCCCGATCGCCTATCCCTGAAGTTAGAATTAATGCGGTTAATGCCGATAGTTTACACAACTCAAGCAGATATTATGCTATATCGAGCAAACTACGAGAAACGGTTAGATAATATCTTGTCCAATCTTGATTTAACCACTAATAATCAACAACAGGAGGCGTGGAAAAGTATTGGATTAAGAACTAATTTTTATCTTCAATATCAAGCCAAAAATGATTTAGAACTACAAAAAAAATATGGAGAATTGGTTTATAAAATTGCCTCAGCAAACTTTCCTAATTGGGTAAAAAACCGAACCACGCCTACGGGAAAAATTCGCCTTGGCTATATTTCTGCTCACCTGCGTCATCACACAGTAGCGAAACTCTTTCAAGGATGGTTGCAGTGGCGAAATCGAGAACAATTTGAAATTTACTGTTATGGAATAGATATTAATAACACCTGCGATAATTTTACAAGAGAATATCAAGAGCAAAGTGATTATTTTTATCAGTTTGATAATTTAGTTAATATGGAAAAAATTGCTCAAAATATTTTAGATAATCAGTTACATATTCTCGTTTATTTAGATATTGGTATGGATGCTCGTACTACCCAACTAGCAGGATTGCGTTTAGCTCCAGTACAATGTGTAACTTGGGGACATCCAATCACCTCAGGATTACCAACCATTGATTATTTTATCTCCAGTGAATTAATGGAACCCACGCAGGGAGATAATCACTACAGTGAAAAATTAATTCGCTTATCCAATTTAGGTATTGCCTATGCTAAACCCTCGCTTCCTCCCCAGATAAAAACTCGTTTAGAGATGGGATTAGCCGAGGATAAAATCATCTACTTAAACTGTCAGAGTTTATTTAAATATCTGCCAGAAAATGACGATATTTTTCCTAGAATTGCCCAACAAGTTACCAACAGCCAATTTATTTTTATCTGTCATCGTAGCGAATTTGTGACCCATTGCTTTCAGTCGAGATTAAGTCAAGCTTTTAATAGGTATGGACTCAATTGGCAAGATTACGGGGTAATGATGCCACAATTAGAACAAAATGATTATTTTCAGCTTAACTTATTAGCAGACATCTATTTAGATAACTTAAGTTGGTCGGGAGGAAATACCACCCTCGAAGCAATTGCCTGTCAGCTTCCAGTTGTTACCTGTCCGGGGGAATTTATGCGCGGACGACATTCCTATGCTATCTTGAAAAAATTAGGCATAACCGAGACAATTGCTACCGATAAAAATCACTATATTGAAATTGCTATCCGTTTAGGTTTAGATAATCAATGGCGACAAACAATCAAAGATTATACTAAAATGAATATCGATACAGTATTTAACGATCGAACCTCCGTAGAAAGTCTAGAAAGATTTTATCAATCTGTGGTAGGAGAAGGTAAATAAAACTTTAGGGTTACATAGGGTTTGCGGCAAAAAGTTTGTTGGGGTGTGGGGTATGGGGAAGAGAACCACATAAAGTTCATTTTGTCAAGGATTTAAGATACTCTTACCCTGTGTTTAATCCTCTTTCCCAAGAATGATAAGGAGTAGTAAAATAAAAATCTGCTCCTAGTTTCTGACTCAACTCTTGATGTCCACAAAATTCTTTGACCTTGTCACAAGGGTCGGTTTTTCTTTTGTCAGGGGGAATCTCTTGGAAAAGTTTTTCGGTGACAAGGGTTGATGTCCGATGCGGTTTTGTTCTTGGCCAATGCTGCCACGCTCCGGAATCGCGCCACGCTTATTTTTCGCTCCGCTTCGACTCTTTCTTTTTCCTCGTCTGGCCCTATAGGTATTCTTGATGCTCTCGGCTCTTCGGTTTGTGTTATGCAATGGACGGGGGTTATAAGGGATGGAACACTTATATAGAAAGGCATTTAGCGATTTTTGTCAATTATTTTCGATCTAGAGCGAACTAATCAATTAAGTCTTTTACCAGATAAGGATTTAGTCGATTTATGCCCCCCTATCAAACCATACCAAGTAACGAAGAGCCTCGTTGTCCTTCGCTCGAAATAACTAATGATTTCTCCAAACCAGTTTCGGATTGTTTGACAACTCTTGGTAAAAACACTGGAGGATTTTGCCAACCAGTCCGAGATGGATAGCAGTCCTTCTGTCGGATTCTCTGAGGTTTCA
>NZ_JADBUZ010000012.1:0-36235 GCF_020245305.1 Microcystis sp. M20BS1
GGAATCGGAAACCTCTGTCTCGGCGCTGATGTCAGGGGTGGTGGTAAAAGCGGGCATTTTTCCCCTCCTGCGCTGTGCTTTAATCCTAGAGGATTTGGATGGACTAATTCGGCTTTTCGGGGTGCTAACGGCGATTTTTGGCGTGTCATACGCAGTGTTTGAAAAGGATAGCAAGCGGATGTTAGCCTTCCATACTATTTCCCAGTTAGGTTTTATTTTAGCTGCCCCGGTAGTCAGTGGTTTTTATACCCTTACCCACGGTTTAGTTAAATCTTGCCTATTTCTGTTAGCGGGAGTTTTGCCCAGTCGCAATTTTAAAGAATTACAGCAACAATCGATCCCTAATTCCCTCTGGATTGCCCTAGTGGTTGCTAGTTTTTCTATCTCTGGATTCCCCCTATTATCCGGTTTTGGGGCGAAAGCATTAACGATGAAAAATTTAGTTCCTTGGCAAGAGATTATGATCAATCTTGTGGCGGTGGGGACGGCGATTTCCTTTGCTAAATTTATCTTTTTACCCCACGCCGGTGGCGAAAGTAAACAGAAGCTAACTATCGGTTTCTGGATAGCAATAATTCTGCTCCTTGCCGCCCTATTTTTATCCAATGCCGTCTATGTTGAAGCTTATAATATCCCCAATATTATCAAAGCTTTAGCTGTCATTGGTGCCGGGTGGTGGTTATATCTGGGAGTTTTCAAAAAGTTATCCCTAAAATTATCGCGGGTCTGGGAACAATTTGATCATCTCATCGGTATGATGAGTATAATGTTAGTTCTATTATTTTGGATGGTCTTAGCATGATCGGACATATAATTCTGCGTTTAACTATGTGGTTTTTGCTCACCGCTAATTTTACCCCCGCTAATATTATGATCGGGGTGGCTATTGCTTTTCTTTTGCCCCGTAATTTCGCCTCTAGCGAAACTTTAGGCGATTGGTTAAAGGTAATAATTAAAGTCTTTATAGCTATTCCCCAAGCTTATAAAGAAGCGTTTGAAATTATCTTTCGTCCCCACAAGGAAGAAGAAATTATTTTAGAGAGAATTTCGGGTAAACGTTCACCCAGATTGGCTTTTTGGGATATATTTCTCATTACCTTTACCCCGAAAACTATCGTCACCGAATATAAGGAAAATGAGGGTTATGAAGTTCATGTAATTAAACGGAGTACCCAGGGATGAATATTGTTATCATTGCCATGATTGTCGCCCTATTAATTCCCCTTTATGAAGTGGCAAAAAATGATGACATCTGGCAAAAAATGGCCGCCTTTGCCAGTGCTTCCAGTAAATCATCGATTATTATTCTAGTGGTGTCGGTTCTGCGGGATGATTGGATGATTGGAGTGGTAGGAGTGATTATTCTCAGTGTTGGTAATGCCGGTTTTATGTTATTAGCACAAATTCTTAAACGATTGAACGAATCATGATTGACATTTTCAGTTATATCTGCATCGCTATCGGAGTTTTTTTCTGGTTTTGGGGAACGGCGCATCTTTTAGACAAGCGCTCGGTATTATATAAATTACATGGTCTATCTGTCGCTGATACTTTGGGTTCGATGGCGATTATTTTCGGGCTACTTTTGAAAGTTCCCCATAATTGGCCTTTATTATTATTGGCAATAATTTCCCTAGCAATTTGGAACACCATGTTAGGCTACGTTTTGGCTTATACTTCTAGCGATCGAGAGTAGAATTAAAGATGAATGAAAGTTATCTCTATGTTATTGTTGCCCTCTTGCCTTTAACTGCGGCGATGGTGATGTTACAATCTAATCCCTACCAAGCTTTAGTAATTCGCGGGGTTTTAGGGGCAATAGCCGCTTTAGTTTATGCTTTATTAGGGGCAGCAGATGTATCTTTAACCGAAGCTTTGATGGGAACCATGTTAGCCGTAACTCTCTACGCGGTGGCGATTCGTTCCTCTTTAGTGATGCGTTTAGGAGTAATTGCCGAGGAAACCGATACAGTTTTAGAACAGTTAAAAACTCAACTACAAACGGTTTTAAGTAAACGTTTTATGCGTTTAGAATTAGTTGCCTACAGTGATAAACAAGCTTTGCAACAGGCACTTATAGATAAGGATATTCATGCCGTCTGTATCCGTCAAGACAATCCAGAAACCATCCCCTACGAAACCACAATTAGATTACCCTATCTCTACGATATTTTTAAAAATGAATTAACGGCAGCCAACACGATTTTAACTTGTATTGAAACCCCAAAATTAGAGGAGAAACACTAATGAAATGGATTTATACTCTAGCCGCTATTGCCTTCGCTGTCAAAATGGTAATTATTCCCAATACTGCTTCCTCTATATCATCCTTAGAAATTGTTGAATCCCTGGTGCGCGATGGCGGTGTTCCTAATGCGGTTTCGGTGGTTATTTTTCGTAATCGTCTCTACGATACCATCTATGAAGTGGTTGTTTTTACCATTGCCATTATGGGGGCGAATTTTCTTTTAGCCACCGAAAAACCCGCCAGTAAAATCCATCAATTTACCGACCAACCTTCAATTATTTTAGCCCGTTTAGGGTCAACAATTGCCGCTTTAGTGGGCATTGAATTAGCTATCCGCGGACATTTAAGTCCGGGGGGAGGTTTTGCCGCTGGAGTCGCCGGAGGTACGGCAATTGGCTTAATAGCAATTACCTCGTCTCCCGAATGGATGCAAGCAATTTATCGCCGTTGGCAAGCGGCAACATGGGAGAAAATTTCCGTCTTAGTTTTTATTGTTTTAGCCGCCATTACTCTCTCAGGATTTGAGTTACCCCACGGGGAATTAGGGGCGCTATTTAGTGGGGGTATTTTACCGATACTAAACATTTTAGTCGCCGTTAAAGTAGCTTTAGGTTCTTGGGCAGTAATCCTCGTTTTTATCCGTTATCGCGGTTTATTGTGAGAGGTTAATATAGTCATTTCAATTAAGATTGGGCTCTTCTAGGTTCTGTGTGATAAGTTTAATTGACATAATGATCGATCGATCTTTGTGTCCTTTGTGTCTTTGTGGTTCGTTCCACCCCCTCGCTCTTGAGAAATGTATCTTAGAATACATTTTACCCACCAAAGCTGGGAGAGCCAAGATTGAGAATATCAATGTCGGGGTAAGCGCATCTTAACAATCCTTGACAAAATGAACTTTATGTGAGTTGCTTACCCAGAGGACGATTCAAGCATATTTGAGTAGAATTTACCATCTCAATTGTTAAGCAAAAATAGACCAAATGGGTCGATTTCCTAACTATTCTAATCGACTGGTATCACTTGAAAGTCCCACGCGGATCACAAAATTGGCCAATTGTCAATAGCGTTTGAGACGCTTTCACCCTGCTCGCTTCCCCACTTCTCTCTCCCTAACCCCCAACAGCACAAATTAAGTTTTGTATCAAAAACTTGCTAATTTTGCTGTTATGTGCTATACAGTTACGCATCAAAACAGGATAGAAAAACGAGATTTTCTTAATTACCAGACATTTTCTCAAATTTTATGGCAACTCTCCCAGAGTCAAATTATCCTGAAAGAAATCCTCTCCTAGAAAATCCGACAAGACTCAGAGAAATTGTAGCCATTAATGCTTTTATCCTTGTATTAGGACTTCGATAATGAAAGAATTGGAGCGATACTATAAAGTTTTAGGGTTAGATCACGGGGCATCTCTCGACGAGATCAATCAAGCCTACAAAGATTTGGTGTTTATTTGGCATCCCGATCGCATTCCCAAAGATAATCAGCGTCTTTTGGAAAAAGCCACCGCTAAACTGCAAGAAATTAACCAAGCTAGGGAACAATTGCGGCAAATTCATCAAAATTCTCCTAAACGCTCCAATTCCGCCCCTAAAACTGAAACACAGCCCGCCCACGCCTATAAAACTGCTTCTCCCTATCAGCCTCACCCTAGCCAACCCGGCCAAAATTCCCAAACCCACAGTCATAAAACCCACAGTCAACAAACCCATAGTCAACACAGCCACTCCCAGAATAACCATCAGGTTCACAATCATGGCGCCTGGCGCCCTCACTATCGGGATTTAAACGGAGCCGATTTACAGGGAGCTAACCTGAAAGAAAAAGATCTCTCTAGTCGCAGTCTCATCGGGGCTGATTTAAGCCATGCCGACTTAAGCGATAGTTTCCTGCACAAAATTAACCTAGAAAAAGCTAATCTGTACAAAGCTAATCTTTTTCGCGCCAATCTCCTCGAAGCGAACCTTAAAGGCGCAAATTTACAGGAAGCCAATCTCATCGGGGCGGATTTAAGCGGGGCGGATCTGTCGGCGGCGGATTTACGCGGGGCAAAAATTGGCTTTGGTAAGCGTATTATGGTGAAATTAACCGGGGCAATTTTAACAGGAACAATTCTCCCCGATGGTTCGATTCATCAATGAATAACCTCCTGCTAATTTTGATTTTTCTGGTTCTTCGGTTTGTCTTATGCAATAGACGGGAGTTATAAGGGATGGAACCCTTATAGAGAAAGACATTGGGCGATTTTTGTCAATTGTTTTTTATCTAAAGCAAACTAATCAATTAAATCCCTTACCAGATAAAGATTTTGTTGATTTATGCCCCCCTATCGAACCATAACAAGTAACGAAGAGCCATTTTTCTTTAATAGGAACTATCACCTGATGGGCATTTATTACACAATCGCTGCTGTTTTTCTAGGGATGCAATTAGCCACAGGAGAAAATTTATCGGCGGCAAACCCTGATTTTCTCCAGCTGCAGAAAGCTTTAGAAAAACACAATTTCATCGTCAAAATTGCCCCGCCACCAGCACGAGGAGCCTACGGTTTATTTGATAGTAAAACTAGAATTATTTGGATTCATCCCCTAGTTTTTGACTTAGGTATTGCCCGACCAACATTAATTCATGAAGCTGTCCATGCCGCTCAACTTTGTCATGGAGGCAAAACAGTTAAAGCTCTTAATTTAGCCATAGAACCACCAGCAATGACCAGAAGATTTTTTATGAATTATCAGGGTTTTAGCAGACAAATCGAAGCCGAAGCCTATACTATTCAAGTTCAGCCCGATGGTCTAGATTTAGTCATTTCTTTACTACAAAAATATTGTCCTTAGAAAACCTGTTCATAAATCTACCAATCCCGTTCTAATTCTTCGGCCACACGACGATAATCGGCGCTGGCTTCCTGGGCATTTTTACCGCGCCAATTGGTAATAGCAACCCCGTCTAAAACGGCCTTTTCGTGGGCCTTATAATTTCTGACAAAAGCATGACAGGCAGGAATACCTAATTCTAATAGAGTATTTTGTGCTTCTAAAGTTTCCTTAAGACTACGAGAATCCACTTTTGTTAACAAAACCCGATAGGCAATTCCTAGGGGTTTAACTGCCGTGCGTACCGTGTCAATTAAAGCCATTAAATCCATCGGTGCGGGAGGAGTCGGTAAAATTAAATAATCTGATTCTGCTATTACTGCCGTAAGTAATTCGGAGCGCAAAGCTGGTGGTGTGTCAATCACGATCAGATCATACTCGATAATTTGACGCAATTCTCCTAATTTCTCTGTATTAATTTGCTTGGCTAAATCAAATACCATACCCGCTTGATTTCTTTCTACCCACCAAGTGGAGGAACCCTGCGGATCCGCATCCACAAGCAAAACACGCTGATTCTGTCCCCAAATTGCCGCTAAATTAACCGCAGTGGTGGTTTTACCCACACCACCTTTACCGTTGACAACAGCGAGAATTTTTGGGCTATTAGGCTTTAATTGCGAGGTTGTTGGGGAATTTGGCATTTTCAGTTATCAGTTATTTTAGCTCTCAGGAGACAGGAGACAGTATTCGGGAGAGTGTTTTTATTTATTCTCCCCCCTCCCCAATTCATAATTCATAATTCATAATTTCTACTGATTACTGATCACTGAATATAACTAACCAGAAAGTTTTTGATCTAAGATTTGGCTAGTTAATTTAGGATCGGCTTTACCGCCGCTTTTTTTCATGACTTGACCGACAAAAAATCCCTTAAGATTGGTTTTACCCGCCCGGAATTTTTCTAACTCGCTTGGATGGGCAGCGATAATTTCCTCGATCAGTTTTTCGATGGCAGAAGTGTCAGAAATTTGTATTAATCCTTTCTTTTCCACCAGCGCTTTGGGTGAACCGCCCTGGGTGAGAAGTTCGGGTAAAATTTCCTTAGCAATTTTACCACTAATTGTTCCCGTTTCAATCAGTTTAACTAATTCAGCTAAGTCTGACGCTTGCAGGGCAATTTCCGTGATCATCAGCTTATTATTATTCAAATAAGCGGCGATATCTTGACTGATCCAGTTAGCGACTAATTTCGCATTGGCCCCCGCAATTACGGCAGTTTCAAAATATTCGGCCACGGTGCGATCATCGGTCAAAACCCTGGCATCGTAGGGGGAAAGACCAAATTCTTCTTCATAACGACGACGTTTACGAGCGGGTAATTCCGGTAATTCTTCTGCCCAAGCTTTTAACTGTTCGGGGGAGACTTCTAGGGGGGGTAAATCCGGTTCGGGAAAATAGCGATAATCGCTAGAACCTTCTTTTTTCCGCATACTAATCGTCCGTTGAGTAGCTTCTTCCCAAAGACGGGTTTCCTGTACAATTAGTTCGCCATTTTCGATCGCTTCAATTTGTCGATCAATCTCGTATTCTATGGCTTTTTGGATAGCACTAAAGGAGTTCATATTTTTAATTTCTACCTTAGTCCCGAACTTTTTAGTGCCTTTTTTGCGAACAGAAATATTGACATCGCAGCGCAGGGAACCTTCCTGCATATTACCGTCACTGATGCCGAGATAACGCACTAAACGCCGTAATTCTTGGGCATATTCCGCCGCTTCGGCCCCGGTGCGTAAATCCGGTTCCGAGACGATCTCCAATAATGGTACACCTGTACGATTAAAATCCACGAGGGAATGGGTGGAACCGGAGAGACGTTCGCTGCCAGCATGAACCAGTTTTCCCGCGTCTTCTTCCATGTGCAGACGGGTAATGCCGATAATTTTGCGGCTAACTTCCTTAGTTTTTTTATCGACGATCTCGATTTCTAGTTGACCCTGTTCGACAATAGGGAGATCATACTGGGAAATTTGATAATTTTTCGGCAGGTCGGGATAAAAATACTGTTTGCGATCGAATTTGCTATGAGGTGTAATTTTACCATCGATAGCTAATCCCAGTTTAACGGCACTGGCCAGGACTTCTTGGTTAAGGACGGGTAATACCCCCGGATAACCCAAACAGATGGGACAGACGTTAGTATTGGGGGGACTATCGAAGTTGGTGGGACAGGGACAAAATATCTTGCTTTTGGTGTTGAGTTGACAGTGGGTTTCTAAACCGATAATTGCTTCGTATTCAGTGGCAGACATATTTTCTCGCTCTCGCCGACACAGGAATGATCTGTTTAATCATTATAGTCGCGATTCTGGATCATTCCCTCCCTTCATAAAACTTAATACTGTAGTTACTAATAACTTTATGCACCTTTAATATAGCTCAAAAAAGATAATTGATTCAACCAATGTCCGCCATTATTTTAATAATATCAAAGGTATAAGACAGGGAAGCTTATCGATAATTTTTCACCGATAAACCTAGCTTTTCTAGTAGCGACCACCGACCAGCGACTCCCGAAAACGAAAACTTCCCACCTCACCATGAAGATAACCGACATAAATCGTAGCAAAAATTAACTTCTAGAGGCGGGATATTCGCTTAGTATAGAAACAGAGAGATTATGTCCAAGAACTGACCCCATAGCCGGACAAAAGCAATATAAGCGGCGAAAGTGAGCATTTTCTAGGCAAATATTGCCTTAGTAAGTAGGTGGATGTTAAAAATTGTCAGATACCTCCCTTATTAAGGGGGGATCGGCACCCCCCTTATCAAGGGGGGCAGGGGGGATCAAGGACAAAATCTATCTTCAATTTAATTGAAACCACTTACTTAATTGACGATTTTTACTTTTTACTTAATTTTATGTCTTTAACTCTCTCAGAACAACTCAAACGAGAACAATTATCCTACCCTCAAACTCTCCTCCATCATCTGCAAAAGTTACGGCATTTTGTAACAGTGGAAGGAGAGGAGAAATTGCAGCAGTGGAAAAACCTGATTGAAAAGGATAATTTTCAACCTAGCACCCGTAATTTAGCCTATTATCTCGCCCTGAGACAAGAAGATATCCGGGATTTACAATTAGCTTTAATGCCCTGGGGATTATCTTCCCTAGGCCGGATTGAATCGAAAGTTTTACCGACTCTCGATGCGGTAATTGCCACTTTAGGGGCGGTTTGTCATCAAGAAGCCTCATTATTACCCAAACATCCCCCTTTAGAGGCATTTTTCCAAGGAGATCAACTTTTAGCCTCCCATAGCGCCGAAGTTTTTGGTCTGTCTTCCCCCCGGCGTCGGGTGCGAATTATGGTGACAATGCCGACGGAGGCGGCAACCGACCCCGATTTTATCGCCCAATTACTGCGTTGCGGGATGGACTGTATTCGCATTAATTGCGCCCATGATAGCCCGAAAGAGTGGCAGGGAATGATTGAAAATCTGCGCGAGGCAGTCAAAAATCCCGAAAATTTAGTCAATGGACATACCTGTAAAGTTTATATGGACTTAGCCGGTCCAAAAATCCGTTTAGAACAGATTTTAGCTCCCCAGTCCCAAACCAGACTATATCAAGGGGATTTTCTCCTCTTAACCACCCAACCGCCCCATACTGCCCATCCTCAGTATTTTCAGGCTAATTGTTCCCAACCGGAAATTATTCCCCAAATTCCCGTCGGGGCGAAAGTTTGGATTGATGATGGTCATATTGGGGCTGAAGTTATTGCCATAATGCCAGAAGGTCTTTTACTAAAAATTACCCACGCCAGGGAGAAAGGGGAAAAACTCAAAGCAGATAAGGGACTAAATTTCCCCGATACCGTCTTAAATATCGATCCTTTGACCGCAAAAGACCGGCAAGATTTAGATTTTATTGCCGAAAATGCCGATATTATCGGTTACTCTTTTGTACAAAAAGCCAGCGATATCGAGACACTACAGCTAGAGTTACAAAGTCGTTTGGGGGATGCTTGGCGACAAAAAGCAATTGTGGCCAAAATAGAAACACCTTTAGCCGTGAAAAATCTACCCGAATTAATCATCCATGCCGCCGGTAAACAACCTTTTGGGGTGATGATTGCCCGGGGTGATTTGGCTGTAGAAATTGGCTATCAAAGATTAGCAGAAATTCAAGAGGAAATTCTCTGGTTATGCGAAGCGGCCCATATTCCAGTAATTTGGGCTACCCAAGTCCTAGAAAATCTGGTCAAGAAAAGTATTCCCTCCCGGGCCGAGATTACCGATGCCGCTATGGCCGAAAGGGCCGAATGTGTCATGCTGAATAAGGGGGAATATATCCGCGAAGCGGTGACAATTCTCGATGATGTTTTACAAAGAATGCAGACCCACCAAGCTAAAAAAACGCCCCAATTACGCGCTCTCCATTCTTGGGTTTAGGCAGTTTCAGTTATCAGTTATCAGTTATCAGTTATCAGTTATCAGTTATCAGTTATCAGTTATCAGTTATCAGTTCACTGTTTACTGTTTACTGTTTACTGATCACTGAAAAAACTACCCACTCCCCCACACCTTGGCTCTTCTAGGTTCTGTGTGATAAGTTTAACTTACATAGGATCGATCTTTGTGTCCTTTGTGTCTTTGTGGTTCGCTCCACTCCCTCGCTAGGAGTAATGTATCTTAGAATACATTTTACCCACCAAACCTGGGAGAGCCACACCTTTTCAACAGGATTGAGAATCAGAGGCAAATTAACGCATATTATTGACCGCACCACTAACCAAACCAGCGCTAACATAGCGACCATAACCATCAAGACGGTTTTGTTGAGCGATTCGGGAGGGATTATTGACGAGATCGGCAACTCCCACACCCATCATCACCACGGAGATAACTGCGATTAAGTAGTTACGGACAAAAGTTGGATTTTGGTGGCTGACTAACATGGTTGTTACCTCTCTTTCCTGTCGATAACCTTAGAATACGAGAGGGTTTGGGGTGATGTCAGTCCCATAATTCCGGGTGACAGAAGTGGAAAAAAGTGGAATCCACAGACAAGCTATGATTTTTTGTCGATTAGAATCGGTAGATAGGGAATCGGGAACAGGAAAAGGGCAATATTCGTCATTAATCTGGTTAAATAATCAGTAAATTGCCTAAAAACTCAGATATTCTCCAGAATATGACCTTAGAAACCGCGATTATGACCATAAAATTTTTCTGGCCTTTAGTTTTAGGATTATCTATTGTTATTATTGACAATGGGCAATATTTGAGAGCAGAAACGGTAACTTTGAGCGCCAGTCAACGCCAACAACTGCGATCGCTAGATGCTAAGATTATTTTACCTAACTATATCCCTCCTGGATTTCGGGCCAGCGAGATTAAAATCCTCGCAGAAGAGGGGAAAGGATACGCAGTCCTCTTTGAAAATGCCGAGAATAGCTGTTTTTTGGTGGAAGGAATCGAAAACGCCAGGGGCGATGATGGTTTAGAATTAGAGGGAACCCTAGCGCTCAATTCCCCACTATTTGGAGAAGGATACTGGCTTAATTATGGTACACCCAAAGACTCGGAATTAAGGCAACAATTTCCCGAACCCGATTTGTATTCCGATTGGATGAAAATGGGAGAATATTTTTATCGTCTCAGTGGGGCATTAATTGCCCGGGAGGAGTATGATTATCCTAATTGCCGTCAAGATATTTCCCCATCGGAAGCGGTTAAAATAATCGAATCTTTTGGAGATAACAATTAAATTGAATTTATCTACAGTCATTTCTAATCTACAACAAAAAGGCAAGGAGCGGTTAGCTTGGTCTGATTTTTTTGGGTTAGGATTAGTAATAATTTTGGGACTGGTTATTAGGTTAACACAATTAACGAGCAAACCTCCCTGGACGGATGAATTTGCCACTATGGTTTTTAGTATTGGCAATAATTACCAGATAGTGCCGTTAAATCAAATAATTTCCCTAGACACTTTATTAGCACCTCTCCAGAGCAACCATCAGGCAACTATTGCCGATGTAATTAAATTAGTTATTCAGGAGGACAATCATCCACCTTTATATTTTATTTTCGCCTATTTCTGGAATAAATTATTCTTTGATCGGGGAGAATATGTATCCTTAGCAGGAATGCGAGCGCTGGCAGTATTTTGGGGAGTTATTTCGATTCCTCTAATTTATTTTATCAGTAAATTGGTCTTTAAATCTGGCTCGATCGCTTTTCTTGCGGCGATTTTAATGGCGGTTTCTCCCTACGCGGTTTTTATCTCCCAAGAAGCGCGTCATTATACTTTAGCGGTTGTATTTGTCCTCATATCTTTAGGCTGTTTTCTGAGGGCAAGCAGCAAAATTATCGACCATAAGAGAATATCCCATACTTTGGTTTTTTTCTGGTTAATTGTCAACTGTCTAGGGTTATTAGTCCACTATTTTTTTAGTTTAACTATCCTAGCGGAAGTGCTAACTTTATTATGGATTTTATTCAATCAAATCAAACAAAAAAACTTTTGGATAACTAATTGGTGGCGTTTAAGTTTAGTTTTTTTAGGTAACTTGAGCTTTATTATTATTTGGTTTATCAGCTTTGTACCCAAAGATTATGGCAATCAGATGACTGGTTGGATTCAGAGAGACAATGATAGTTTTTTAGCCGTAATTAGCCCCCTTTTTCAGTTACTGGGAACATTAATAACTATGCTTTCCCTGCTCCCCGTTGAATCAGAATCTTTAATAATTATCTTGATTTCTGGGGCAATAATGATCGGTTTTTTTCTCTGGATTATCCCACAATTAAAAACAGCATGGCTAGACTCCTATAAACCAGAATTAGGCATTCTCTCGGCATTTTTTCTCAGTTCAATTGCCATTTTCTTTGTCATCACTTATCTGCTTTCGATCGATATTACCCGGGGAGCTAGATATAGTTTTGTTTACTTTCCCTCGGTAATTTTAATTCTGGCAATTTTATTAGACAATTGTTGGCAAAGGCAGCAGAAAAGAATAGTAATTATTGTAATTATCATGGCTTTAGTTAGTTCCCTAAGTGTGACTTTTAATTTAGGCTATCGTAAGTATTATCGCCCAGATAAATTAGTTACCACTATCGAAAATAATAGCCGTTATCCGTTAGTAATTGCCACTAGCTATAGGAGTTTGGTGCAGGTGGGAGAAATGATGGGAATTGCTTGGGAATTTAACCAAAGATTTCCCGATAAAAACCCTAAGTTTATCTTAGTTAACCCAGAAGAAAAGCCAAATTTTAATCGGTCATCTTCTCCCCCTTTTGAATTATGGTTAATCAATTTCCATTCTTCAATAGATTTATCGGACTGTCAACCTTCAGAGTTGTCCTCCAATTATGTAACAGGTTATCAATATCAAAAGTTTCTCTGTGGGCGATCGATGGATTATAATAATAAAGTTAAGTAGGGCTATTAACTATGATTATTTGGGTAAATGAACAGATTGATCCCTGTGGTTTAGTACAAGCTTGTATTGCCTGTCAAGACGAACAAGCGGCAAAAGATTGTCATCAAAGTTGGTTAACCAGTCTTACGGACGAACAAAAACAAGCGGGGTGGGTGGCAGTTTTAAGAACCGTAGAATCTTGGGATGATGTACCAGTAAATGCTCTGAAGTTAAGTTATTAACTAGGGTTTGCGGCAAAAAGTTTTGCGTGGGTGTGGGGTGTTTTTAAAGTTGAATAGGGAGTTAATCCCACTATTAACAACGTCAATCGATGACAAAATTTTGGCTGCCAGAGCTTTGAGAGCAAAAACAGGCGAAAAGACAGAAGAGAAAGGAGATATCTGGCTAAAATAACGTCAGTTCGGGTTAGGCAGATTTTGCCATGACTTTCAGGAAAGAATAGGACTGACTGGCTAAGGTAAAATTAGGGTTTCGGCTTATCTTGAACTGAGGTTAAAATAAAAAATATTTCAGTTATCAATTTTTCATGAATATCAGACAAGAAATCACTTTATTGATGATGTGCATGGCATTTTCGAGTACATTTTTCGGTGAGGTTTTCGCTGCTCCACGTCTTGACTGGCACAGTGCCGATTTTGAAGGTCTGCGAGTAATTGCCGAGTCAGCTTGGAAGACCGAATACGAAGCAAAGAAACGCGGGGAAGAACTACACTTCAAATATGGATTTCAAAATCTGGGTATTCTTTGGATTCCTTACTATAGTAATCTATCGGGAAAATCGCTCTATCAAACAATTATCGTTCCAGAGGGCAATTGTGATCGATTTTTACAAGAGAATATTCGACGAATCAATCGCGATGCCTACTGCTTTACACCCAGTAATCGTGGTTTAGCCCCCAATCGTCGAGGTGGTCGGATTTTCTAATTTTATATCTCCCTGGCTGTGGTAATTCTCAACTCAATTTTAGAGTGAGCAAGAAGGCTAAAGCCTAAAATAAAAAAGAGGGCAGGTTTTACCCCACCCTTTGATCTTATTTTAAACGAATTACTAACCGGCGATCGGGTTCCACGCCGCGACTTTCCGTGGTTAAATCGTTTTCTTCCTGAAAAAAGGCATGGATTTGGCGACGTTCCGCCGAAGATAGGGCTTTTAATTCTATTTCCTGTCCTGTTTGCCGCACTTGCGTCGCCGCTTGATTAACCCAGTCGAAAAGTTCTGACTGTCTTTGTTGACGATAGCCATTGATTTCGACAATATAGAACTGATGTTCTGCCGACTCGACACCAATATTCAGAATCGTATTAGCTAGGGATTGAATCGCATCCAGTCCCTCACCCTTGTTAGCGAGGAGAAGTTCCACTTGTTGGGGACTCAATTGACTGCTATCAATAATTAACCAACAGGAGGAAGGTCCAGTTCCCAATTCCTGCACACCAATCTGGACATCTGTGGGCATGGCCATCAACTTTAGCAGTTTTTCCAGCCATTGTTTAGCTTTCTCGCTATTTTGCTCCCATATACTCATTACGATGTTTTTTCCTTTTTCTTGCTAGAACGTTTTTCAAAGGGGAGAGCATCGCGGGATTTTTCCGTTTTTTCCTGTTCCGCTACCAATTTTTGCAGGTTTTCCGGTAAAGGTTCCCGCATCAAAATCACCGTTTGAATAGTTTGGAAGATGTTCGCAGTTAAGATATACATCAATACCCCCGCCGGTAAGGGGAAAAACAGGAACATCATACTAAAAATTATCGGGGTGATTTTATTCACCGTTTGCTGTTGTTGGGCTGCTCCCCCCGAAGGAGCGCCGGCGCCGGATAACTCTTGGTTAACATAGATACTAATACCGAAAGCGATCACCATCGCCAAGATATCCCAGTGAATTTCACCATTGGCACCGGTTGCCCCAATTCTTCCCAGGGCCTCAATAAAGAGAAAACCCGTATTAGCGGCAATCCCCGGCACGATAACTTTAATACTGGCATCTCCGGGGGCTAAAGCGACGATAGAACCGTCTTCATTAACTTGCACCAGTTCTTGACCTTTAACCACCTCGTAGGTGGGTTTTAGGTTATTTTCGGGTGCTTCCGTGGCTAATTGGCCCAAAGACTTGCCCTGGTCGTTTTGCAGGTCGATTTTTACCTGTTCTCCCGGGGCGATTTTATTGCCTTGGGGTAAAAAAGCGGTGATGGGATAGTGGAGAGACTCGTCAATATAAACGTTTTGGGGTTTGGTGCCATAGGGTTGGCGCTGCACCAGGGCGATTTGTTCGCTCGGCAACACCTGTAAATCGACGGTGTAGTTAATATCGGAGAAGGGGGAACCCCGCAGCGTCGCAAATAAAGCCAAAAGAATCGGCATTTGTAATAACAGGGGTAAACAACCGGCTAGGGGATTGCCCAACTCCTGCATTAATTTGCCCATTTCCTCCTGTTGTTTTTGGGGGTCATTTTTGTAGCGTTGTTGAATTTCTGCCTGTCTTTCCTTCATCAAGGGTTGAGTGATTCGCATTTTTCTCATATTGCGAATCTGGCCGGCGCTGAGGGGAAAGACAGCAAATCTGACCACCAGCGTTAAAGCAATGATGGCGAAACCGTAACTATGCACAATCCGAAAGAAAAAATCTAGGATTGGCAACATGATATTTGTGGAAATAAATCCGACTCCAAAATCCATGGCTTTAATCTATGCCTTCTCGTTTAATGGGGGTTCACTTTGACAAATCTAATTTATCGAATCGCGGCGATCGATTATTTTGTTTTATTGACTGATGATCGATTCTAGGGGACGACCGGTTTTATCGGCGACTCTTTCGGCAATGTAGTCATGAATTTCCCGGAATTTCGGCATCGCGCGCATTTCTAAACGACTTCTATCCTTGAGAGTTACGACAATATCCCCCCAAATACCAATTCCTCTCGGCATTTTTGCCACTTTTGCCACTTCTGAATAGATAATATCTGTGCGATCGCGTCCCATCCAACCCCCAGTGATTGAAATCCGCCGATCGGTTATCTTATATCTTAACCAGATTGCCCGCACCACTGCCCCAACGGTTAAAGGTAAACAAATCACTGTAAATCCTAGCAGTATATTGATGATTAGGTCGCCGATGTGCGGACCGCCTTCATAAAAAGTTTCTTCTTTAATGCCCATGAATTATATTGGCCTTCACTAACAACTGCTTTAATTCTCGCAAAAAATGTTCATAATTGCACTCGATCGCCCCGGGACGGATAATGATTATTCCTCGCCATCCTGTCGCTATTTCTGGCAATAACTGCCGAATTACCGCTCTTATTTGCCTTTTTAGTCGATTACGAACCACCGCTTTTTTACTAACTTTCTTGCTAATCGAGATGCCAAAACGACTGGGAAGAGGCTTATCCGGGCCAGAATCCTCTAAACTAATTAAGGTTAAGTGGGAACCGTGATAACGCTTCCCTGTTCCATAGACAGCTTGAAAATCCTGTCGATGTTTTAAGCGATGAACTTGGGGTAATCCCACGAAAATTAGTCGGTTCCCAGAATAACCTAAACACTTAAACGATAGCGTCCTCTTTTCCGACGAGCTTTAATCACTTTACGTCCGTTGACGCTACGCATTCTCGCTCTAAATCCGGAAGTGCGCTTCTGTTTGCGCGTGGTTCCTTCTAAAGTACGTTTACTCACTGCTGATTTTTCTCCTTAAGATAGAGTTAGTCTATAGATATTAAAGACACAATTTTTGATTATAACAAAATTCCTAGGAATTTGGAAGCCTATGGTCAAGCTCCGTTTTGGTCGAGATATCTGTAATTGTCTCCCGGTGGCTGAAAAGCGCGAATGGTTAGTCACTAATGGTATTGGGGGTTTTGCCGCGGGAACTGTGGCCGGATTGCTAACGCGCTGTTATCATGGCCTGTTGATCGCTGCTTTGGCTCCACCGACGCAAAGAACGCTTCTTGTGACTAAAATCGATGAATCGGTACAATATAACCAGAAACTCTATCATCTGGCCAGCAATCGCTGGTTAGGTGCTACGATCGAACCACAAGGCTATATTAATATCGAAAGTTTTCATCTGGAAGGGACAATTCCCGTCTGGACTTTTATCTGTGGGGATGCCTTACTAGAAAAGCGTATCTGGATGGAACAGGGAGAAAATACCACCTATACCCGCTATACCTACCTTCGCGGCAATTCTCCTTTAACCCTGAATCTGACTGCTTTTGTCAATTATCGTGATTTTCACGGCAATACCCAGGGTTTTAACTGGCAAATGGCTATTAGTCCCCTAGAAAAAGGAGTAAGAGTGATTGCCTATGACAATGCTGTACCTTTTTATCTATTAATCAGTCAAGGAGAGGTTTTTCCCGCTCATATCTGGTATTATCGCTTTGATTTGGCTGTGGAACGTTATCGTGGTTTAATCGATCGGGAAAATCATCTCCATGCCGCCAGTTTTTCGGCTACTCTTAAAGTGGGAGAATCGGTGACAATTGCCGCTAGTACCCGTCCCGATCCCAGTTTAGACGGTCAATCTTCTCTAGAGTCTCGCTATCGCTACGAAAATAGTCTGATTAATCCCCAGCAGCCGCCATGGATTCAACAACTTACCCTCGCTGCCGACCAGTTTATCGTTAGTCGTCCTCTCCGGGATCAACCGGATGGCAAAACGATAATCGCGGGTTATCCTTGGTTTGGTGATTGGGGTCGCGATACGATGATCTCCCTAAGAGGATTAACTTTGACTACAGGCAGATCTGCGATCGCCCGTCAGATTTTACTAACTTTTTCCCGTTATCTAGACCGGGGTTTATTGCCCAATTTACTGCCCGATGGCGGAGAAATGCCCGAATATAACGCTGTCGATGCTATTCTTTGGTATTTTGAAGCCATTCGTTCCTATTTTAACCAAAGCCAAGATTTTGAGTTTCTCAGAACTATTTATCCCGCTTTAACGGAAGTGATCGCTTGGTTTCGTCGCGGTACTCGCTACAATATTCACCTAGATGACGATGGTTTGATCTATGCCGGCGAAACGGGAGTACAGTTAACTTGGATGGATGCCAAAGTTGATGATCTGGTGATTACTCCCCGCATCGGCAAACCCGTAGAAATTAATGCCCTTTGGTTCAATGCCCTAAAAATTATGGTTCAATTTGCCCATTATTTGGGCATGGATGCCACTGATTACGAAAAAATGAGAGAAATGACCTTAAAAGGGTTTTCTCGCTTCTGGGACGATTCTCTAGGGTACTGTTACGATGTTTTAGATACGGACAAGGGTAATGATGCCAGTTTACGACCGAATCAACTTTTTGCCCTGTCTTTGTCGGTGGAGGAGTTATTAAATTCCCCACAGAAAAAGGCCATTCTCGATATTTGTGCTTTAAAACTTTTGACTTCTCGCGGTTTGCGATCGCTAGATGTGGATCATCCTGATTACCTTGGCGTTTACAGTGGCGATCGCTTAAAAAGAGATAGTGCCTACCATCAGGGGACAGTCTGGGGATGGTTATTAGGGGCATTTATCGAAGCCCATCTAAAAGTCTATCGCGATCCCATCCTAGCCCAGAGTTTTTTAACACCGATGATTGACCATCTTCGGGATAGCTGTATCGGTAATTTAAGTGAAATTTTCGATGGTAATGCTCCTTTTACTCCTAGGGGTGCTTTTGCCCAAGCATGGACGGTGGCAGAGGTATTAAGGGTTTGGCAAGGGATCCAAGAATTTCGGCCATAATCCTTTAAAATAAGCAATGGTTAGGTGTGTTAAACCCCCCAAAAGACCGACCCTAAAAACCTCAGTTAGACCGTTAAAGACAAAACTCTTATGCAGAAACCGCAAGTTATTTTTCTCGATGCTGTGGGAACCCTTTTTGGGGTAAAAGGCAGTGTCGGAGGAATTTATAGTCAAATAGCGGCGGATTTTGGGGTAGAGGTGGCGGCCGAGAGTCTAGAACAGTCTTTCTTGGCTATTTTCCCCACTTCTCCCCCCCTAGCTTTTCCTAAGGTTGAACCGGCACAAATTCCTGAGTTAGAGTATCGCTGGTGGCGATCGCTGACTGGGGCAGTTTTTAATAATTTAGGTTATCTGGGAAGATTTCCCGATTTTGAGGCTTTTTTTGGCGAACTTTATCATCATTTTGCCACGGCCGAGCCTTGGGTGCTGTACGAGGATGTCATTCCCGCTTTAAGACTCTGGCAGATTCAGGGGATCGAGTTGGGCATTATTTCTAATTTTGATAGTCGTATCTACCAAGTTTTGGCCGAATTAGGCTTAGAATATTTTTTTCGATCGATCACGATTTCTTCCCAGACAGGAGCAGCTAAACCCGATCGGGAAATTTTTCAAATTGCCCTGCAAAAACATGATTGTCCCCCCGCACAAGCTTGGCATATTGGCGATAGTAAAAAAGAAGATTACCAAGGAGCAAAAGCCTTGGGTATAGAAGCGTTTTTAATTAAAAGATAAAAGCAAGAAAAAGTCTTTCAGTGGGAAGAGGGGATAGGGAGGAAACACATATCCCCAAAACCAAAATATCTGAACACTTTTTGATGTGGAGGTGTTAGAGGGATTCCTGGGATGGAATGGAAGGAGATTCGGACTGATCAGCGTTAGGATCTGTCTCTTTGGGGGCGGCCACTTTTACCAAAGCATGACGCAAAACATCTTCTCCGAGAGTGTATCCTCGCACTAGCTGCTCGACTACCGTGCCTTCGGGATGTTCATCGGTGTACTCCCGCATCATCGCTTCGTGGTAGCTAGGATCAAAGGGTTGACCTTCCGGACGCATGGGGGAAACGCCCAAACGCTTGAGACTGTCCACTAAGGTTTTATAGACCCCTTGGTAACTCTTGTGAATACCCATCTCGCCATCGTTAGCTGGTTTAATTTGAGTACGAGCGCGCTCAAAATTATCCACCACACCAAGAATTTCCATCAGGGTTTTGCCCTTGATTTTTGTTTCCAGTTCCTCTTTTTCCTTGGCCGTGCGTTTGCGAAAATTGTCGAACTCGGCTGCTAGAGTGATATAGCGTTTCTTATAGGCATCAACCTGTTGGGTTTGTTCCTCTAACTGCTGTTTGAGAGTATCAATTTCCTCTTGTAGAGTATCGATAGTCATTCCACCTAGAAAGGAAAATTCCTCGCTAGAGGCGGCCTTGTCCGTCACCGTTTTGGCTTCATCGGTGACACTGGCTTCTGATTCGTTTGTAGGAGATTCAGGGGAATTAGAAGAGGATTCTTGGTTTTCGTCGAAAATTGCCGAGGTATTTGGTTCTGCACTCATGGTATAGGATTTTAGTGGGGAATTTGGCAATATATGACCATTTAATGCTGATTTTGGTCTTTAAGTACCAGCTAATAATCAAGGTTTAACCCTTAATGTAACATTTTGTGGACAAGATCCGTAACCAGATATAAGCGGCCCCGATAGATAATCAGTGATCTAGAAAAATTTTTGCTAGAATGCAGTTTTCTCAGTAAAATTGGGA
This sequence comes from Microcystis sp. M20BS1, assembly GCF_020245305.1. Lineage (NCBI taxonomy): Bacteria > Bacillati > Cyanobacteriota > Cyanophyceae > Chroococcales > Microcystaceae > Microcystis > Microcystis sp. M20BS1. Next base: position 20,000 of record NZ_JADBUZ010000012.1, read on the forward strand.
AGATTAAAGGGTAGTGAAGAGGTTAGGAATCGTCTATGACATTTTCTTCCAAGAAAACCCGTGCTGTCGCCCTACGCAATTACTTTTCCCCCTTTGGTAACAAGTTAGTGCAGTCGGGCTATATCGGTGCCGAGCAAATGCAACAGGCCCTGGTAGAAACGCGGAAATCGGGACGATCGCTAGTAGAAATATTGCAAAAACTAACCGGGCGGCCTTTGCCCCCGGATTTACAGCGACAGTATAAGAAAAACCAGTTATTTGAACTAAAAATCCTCTACGGAGTCGAATCGCTCGACCCAGAATTGAGCGATGTGGATGGACTGGAAATAGCCAGGCTGATCGATTCTTTGATTCCGATCGATCTTTGTCGTCGCTATCGTCTCATCCCCCTGCGTCGAATCGAAGGAGAGCCAGCCGCGATTTTGATAGCCATGGTCGATCCCGACAACCTCGCGGCTACTGACGATATAAATCGTATCCTCCGCCCCAGGGAGTTAGGTTTACAGCGTTTGGTGATTGCCGGGGAAGATTATGAAAGATTACTGGAAAAATTCCACTCGGCTCAATCGGAACTAGAACGGGAGAAAGCCCGACTGCAAAAAGAAAAAGAACTGGAAAAACTCTCGGATCTGACCGATATTGTCGGCAGTCTTGATTTGACCTCTGGTGTTGCTAACGATGAAGTGGCCGATGATCTCGGAGAAGGGGATGCTAATCAAGCCCCCGTCATCAACCTTGTCAATAAAATTATAGCTAAAGCTCTACAGGAAGGATCCTCCGATATTCACATCGAACCCCAAGAAGAATTCCTGAAAATTCGCTTTCGCAAAGATGGAGTTCTTCATCAAGCTTTTGAGCCACTGCCGAAAAAAATTGCCCCGGCGGTCACAGCCCGGTTTAAAATCATGGCCGATCTCGATATTTCCGAACGTCGTCTTCCCCAGGATGGTAAAATTCGGCGGATGTATCAAGGACGAAAAGTAGATTTTCGGGTTAATACCCTGCCCAGTCGCTACGGGGAAAAAGTCTGTTTAAGGATTCTCGATAACTCGGCTACCCAGTTGGGTTTAGATAAACTAATCACCGATCGAAATACTCTGCAAATCGTCCGAGACATGGCTAGTCGTCCCTTTGGTCTGTTGCTGGTGACAGGCCCCACCGGTTCAGGGAAATCCACCACTTTATACTCGGTGTTAGCGGAAAGAAATCACCCTGGGGTCAATATTAGTACGGCCGAAGACCCGATCGAATATTCTCTGCCAGGCATCACCCAGGTGCAGATAATTCGCGAAAAAGGCATGGATTTCGCCTCGATTCTGCGGGCATTCCTGCGACAAGACCCGGATGTGATTCTGGTGGGAGAAACTAGGGATAGGGAAACGGCTAAAACGGTGATCGAGGCCGCCTTAACCGGTCACTTGGTCTTAACTACCCTACACACCAACGATGCCGCAGGTGCGATCGTTCGTCTTGATAAGATGGGGATTGAACCGTTCATGATTTCTGGTTCTCTGTTGGGAATCTTGGCCCAGCGTCTCGTGCGGCGCGTCTGTACCCAGTGTCGGGTCGCCTATCACCCTAGTCAAGAGGAATTAGCCCGTTTTGGTCTTTCCGCTGCCAATGAACAGGAAGTGACTTTTTATAAGGCTAATACCCTAACTATGGAGGAAATTCAACAAGCGCGAAAACAGGGCAATCTCTGCCTTAAGTGTGCTGGCAGCGGTTACAAAGATCGCATCGGTGTCTATGAGGTAATGCAGAATAGTGAACGAATACAGCAGTTAATTAACCAAGGGGCGACAACCGATCGCATTAAGGAGGCGGCCGTTGATGAGGGCATGGTGACACTCCTAGCCTATAGTTTAAATCTGGTGCGCGAGGGTTACACCACCCTCGAAGAAGTAGAACGGGTGACACTGACCGATTCTGGTCTAGAAGCGGAATTAAAAGCCAAACGGAAAAGCGGTTTAATCTGTAGTGGTTGTCGCGCTGAACTACAACCAGAATGGCTCGATTGTCCCTATTGTATGACACCGCGATTTAGTTATTAAGACAGTTTTTCAGTTATCAGTTATCAGTTATCAGTTATGAGATTTGAGTTTTAAGTAAGGAGTATTAAGTGAGTAGTCTTAAATAGCACTTTCCCAATGTCTTTTCACTGTTCACTGATTTTACCTTATAGATGGGGTTTAACTTATGGAATTAATGATCGAAGATTTAATGGAACAATTGGTCGAGATGGGCGGTTCCGATATGCACATTCAGTCTGGGGCGCCGGTCTATTTTCGCATTAGTGGCAAACTGTCCCCGATTAATGAAGAATCTTTAACCCCGCAAGATTGTCAGAAATTGATTTTTAGTATGCTCAATAATACCCAAAGAAAAGAGTTAGAGCAGAATTGGGAATTAGACTGTTCCTACGGGGTGAAAGGATTAGCAAGATTTAGGATCAATGTTTATAAAGAAAGGGGAGCCTATGCAGCTTGTTTACGCGCTTTGTCCTCTAAAATGCCTAACTTTGAACAATTAAATTTACCAGAAGTGATCCGAGAATTATCGGAAAGACCGAGGGGATTAATTCTCGTAACTGGCCAAACAGGTTCAGGTAAAACTACCACTTTAGCGGCAATTTTAGACTTAATTAATCGGACTAGGTCTGAACATATTTTAACTGTAGAAGACCCAATTGAATACGTTTTTCCTAATATAAAAAGCCTGTTTCACCAACGACAAAAAGGAGAAGATACCAAGAGTTTTGCTAACGCACTAAGAGCAGCTTTACGGGAAGATCCTGATATTATCCTTGTGGGAGAAATGCGGGATTTAGAAACAATTAGTTTGGCAATTACGGCCGCGGAAACCGGTCACTTAGTCTTCGGAACCCTACACACTAGCTCGGCAGCGGGAACAGTGGATCGGATTATTGACGTTTTCCCCGCTAACCAACAGGCACAAATTCGCGCCATGTTATCCAATTCTTTACTAGCAGTTTTTAGTCAAAACCTAGTCAAGAAAAAAAATCCCAAACCGGGGGAATTTGGCCGGGCAATGGTACAGGAAATCATGGTGGTAACTCCAGCGATCGCTAACCTAATTCGCGAAGGAAAAGCCCCCCAAGTTTACTCGGCAATTCAAACGGGAATGAAGCTAGGAATGCAAACTATGGAACAGGGATTAGCTAATTTAGTTGTTAGCGGTGTTATATCCTTTGAAGAGGCAATTTCTAAAAGTAGTAAACCCGATGAATTACAACGTCTGGTCGCTGGGTCCGTTGCTAACGCCAAAACTAAAGCCCGTTTCTAATGATAAATACTGTTTAAAAGGCATAGGAGATTGGGGAGTACCGAAGCAGGGACAATAAATAAAAATAATCTCCTGACTCCTGATGGCTAACAGCTAACAGCTAAAAAACTGATAACTGATAACTGATAACTAATTTGTCCTATGCCTACTTTTGTCGCACAAGTTAAAAGCAGCTCTGGAAAAGTTTTCCAAGAGAAAGTTGAAGCTATGTCTCCCGATCATGCTCGAATGATACTGAAGGCAAAATATGCCGCCGTCGGTAAAGTCAAAAAAGCGGGAGAAGAGATCGATCTTTCTAGTTTAGAGTTGATATTTGCCAAGATTTCCATCAAAGATAAAGCGGTTTTTTCCCGTCAATTTTCGGTAATGATTAATGCTGGTGTGCCGATTATGAGATGTTTGGGAGTTTTGGGGGATCAATCCAGTAATCCCAAGATGAGAAAAGCACTACAAGCGATTAGCACCGACGTACAGCAAGGGAGTCCGTTATCGGAAGCGATGGCCAAACATACCGAATGTTTTGATGAACTTTATGTCAGTATGATCGAAGCTGGAGAGACGGGGGGGGTACTCGATGAAGTGCTGCTCCGTCTCTCGAAACTTTTGGAAGATATGGCCCGCTTGAAAAACCAGATTAAATCAGCGATGACCTATCCGGTAGCGGTGGGAATTTTGGCGATAATTGTGTTTTTCGGGATGACCATCTTTTTAATTCCCGTGTTTGCGAAAATTTTCACCGATTTGAAGGTGCCACTACCAGCTTTAACGCAATTTATGCTCTTTTTAAGTGGTGTGATGCGTAGTTGGTTGATTTTAATTCCGATTGTCACCATTGCTGCCACGGTTTTTTTGCTGCGTCGCTATTACAAAACCCCGATAGGTCGTCTGCAAATTGACTGGTTTTTCCTTAAAATGCCCCTTTTTGGCGATTTGAATAAAAAATCGGCTGTGGCTAGATTTTGCCGGGTTTTTGGGACTCTGACGCGTTCTGGTGTCCCGATTTTGAATTCCCTTGATATAGTTTCTAATACGGTGGGTAATCAGGTAATTGCTAATACGATCGCTAGTGCTAAGAAGGAAATTCAGCAGGGGGGAATGATGAGTTTGTCCCTACAAAAAGCCAATGTTTTCCCACCTTTGGCCATTCAAATGATTAGTATTGGTGAAGAAACAGGAGAATTAGATACCATGATGATGAAAGTGGCGGATTTCTACGAAGATGAGGTGGAACAGGCCGTTAAAGCTTTAACCAGTATCATTGAACCCTTGATGATGGTTGCTATTGGGGTGATGGTGGGAACTATTCTTGTGTCTATGTACCTACCCATGTTTAAAGTCTTCGACGCCTTGCAATAAGTTTATCAGTGATCAGTTATCAGTGACTATTGCCGGTAGCCTGAAATCAACCAGATTTTAATTTTCATCTCCTTTTATTTGATTAGGTGAATCTGTCTCTTAGGAAACTTTTGGTTGTTCAAAATTACCGGCCAGCTTTGGTTGATGATTCCTTGGAATTAGTCGATCAAGATTAGCTGACTTTCTGGGGTTAGAGCATAAAGGGAACAATTTACGATGGTTAAGCTCCTAAAATCAAGCGCTGACGATGAAAATTAAGCAGCGAAATCTCTTGGCCAGAAACCCTTTCTAACATCTCGACGATATGATCGGGCTGTAGTAAAGTGCCATCATTGCGACAACTGCCCACATAGCACAAAACGGCTTGTTTGTCAACAGTTTTTAACTCTAATTCATATAATTGTTCTCGCAGATTAATCGTGACTTTTTTGCCGGATTTGGTGGTTTTTTCCCGTTCCATCACCGTTGCTTGTTTAATTGCCTCGATCCAATTTTGCCACTGTTGGCAGTCAATTCCCTCGCTATTAAAAGTGAGCAAATACTCGGCTTTTTCTAACACACGGGTGGCAGCAGGAGCATTTAAGGGAATTTCTTCCACCTGATAAACCGGCAAATCTGCGGGTAATTGTGCGGTTAACTGCTGTTTAAACGTCTCTAAATCCATCACTTTTGTCAATTCAAAATCGACAATCTCACCGCTACTGGTTGCTCCCAAGGATAAAGCATTGGCGATCGAAATGCGCGGACCGGGGTGAAATCCACCAGTAAAGGAAATGGGAATAGCAGCCCGACGGACGACGCGATCAAATAAACGCACCAGATCCAAGTGGCTAACTAGAGCCATTTCGCCAATTTTGCCAAACCAAACCCGAATTCTTTGGGTGCGTTCTTGATTGGGTTGAAAATGTCCGGCAAAAGCGGGAATCGGGGGCGCTTCAATGACGATATTATGACCAAAATCGACGCTACAAACGCCACAATGGGAACAACCCTCAAAAGAACAATCGGGAACCGTTGCCGCGTCTAGAGCGCGTTTTAAGTCCTCCTCTAGCCATTTTTTATCGATACCGGTATCCAGATGATCCCAGGGCAAAGGACGCTCTAAAATATCTTTGTCTGTATCGGCAAAAATATTCCATTCTCCCTGTTCTATCTGACGATATTTCCAGGTTAAACCGGATTCTTCGATCGCCTGTGACCATGCTTGATAGGCTTTTTCCGTATTATCCCACCAAGCATCCATCCCGGCTCCCAATTGCCAAGCGCGCAGCACCACTTTCCCTAAACTTCTGTCACCGCGACCGATAAAATCTTCCATAGCCGAGATGCGGACATCGGTATAATTGACTTTTACCCCTCTCATGCCTTGGAATTCCTGTCTTAATAACTCCTGTTTGCGGATAAATTCGGCCGTGGAGACGGAATGCCACTGGAAGGGGGTATGGGGTTTAGGGGTAAAATTCGAGATAGTTAGGGTAAAATCGAGGGGTTTCCGCTTCGGTAAACGACATTCCCGACGCAACCAGCGCACCGTTTCCACGATACCGATGACATCCACATCGGTTTCCCCCGGCAAACCGATCATAAAATAGAGTTTGACCTTATCCCAACCCTGTTCGACGGCAGTTTTTATCCCTCTGAGTAATTCTTCGTTGGTTAACCCTTTGTTAATCACATCGCGCATTCGTTGGGTTCCCGCTTCCGGTGCAAAGGTTAAACCCGATTGACGATTGCCCCCAATTATGTTAGCAATATTTTCGTCAAAGCGATCGACTCTTTGACTGGGTAAGGATAGAGATATATTCTCATTCTGGAGACGGTTTTTAATCTCCATACCCACGGCAGGTAAAGCTAGATAATCGGAGCAACTGAGAGATAATAGAGAAAATTCGTTATATCCCGTCGCTCGCATTCCTTTTTCAATCGATTCGATGACTGCTTCCGGTTGCACATCCCGCGCAGGACGGGTTAACATCCCCGGTTGACAAAAACGACATCCCCGAGTGCAACCGCGACGAATTTCCACCACTAGGCGATCATGGACTGTTTCGACGAAGGGAACTAAACCGATAGAATAGGCTGGGATAGGAGTGGCTACCCGGCGTAAAATTCTTTGCGGTACATCGTCACGATTGGGGATAACTGCACCGATTGGGGTGACATCGTAGAAACGCGGCACATATACCCCCGGAATTTGGGCTAAATCTAGCAATAGTTCTTCTTTGCTTAGATTAGCTAGTTTACCTTCTTCTAAAATTAAACCGATTTCTGGCAATAATTCTTCGCCATCACCAAGGGCGATAAAATCAAAAAAGTCGGCGTAGGGTTCGGGGTTAGAGGTGGCAGTTTGTCCCCCGGCAAAAATTAGCGGATAGTTACCCGCATCTCTTGCTCTCCAAGTCAAGGGAATTGCCGCTAGGTCGAGCATTTCTAAAATATTGGTGGCTCCTAGCTCATAACTGAGACTAAAACCCAGAATATCAAAATCTGTGAGGCAACGACGGGATTCTAGGGCAAATAAGGGGGTTTTTGTCTGTTTGAGTTTTTGGGCTAAATCCGGTGCGGGTAAATAAGTGCGATCGCAGAGTTGGCGGGGTTGTGCATTGAGGATATTGTAGAGGATAATATGGCCGAGGTTAGATGCCCCCACTTCGTACACTTCCGGATAGGTTAACACCCAACGAACCAGCGCACTTGCCCATTCTTTATGTTTAGCACCTAACTCGTTGCCCAAATAACGCGCTGGTCGAAAAATGTCGGGGGTAAGCAGTTGGTCTAAAGCAATAGTCACGGCAATCTACCTCAGATATCGTCAGCAATGGGTGCTTTTCTACTATAGCAGCCAGAATCGAGTCAGTATTCAGGAGTCAGTATTCAGGAGACAGGAGATAGGAGATAGGAGACAGGAGATAGGAGGCAGCTTTATTCTCCCCACACCCCACTTCCCCACACCCCACACCCCACACCCCACACCCCACACCCCACTTCCCCATCTCCCTAAAATTCCAGAGGTTATAAGATAATTAAGCGACGATGAAAGAACCGTTAATTGAATTGAGAGGAGTATCGAAAAGATTCGGGGATAATGTTATTCTCGACGGATTAGATTTAACCATTTATCGAGGGGAGGCCCTGGTAATTATCGGGCCGTCGGGGACGGGAAAATCAACGGTTTTACGGTTAATTGCGGGATTAACGGGGATAAATGCGGGAGAAATTCGTATTAAAGGCCAATTGCGTCAGGGATTGCTAGAAGATGGTCGAGAAGCGATGCGAACTTCCTTAGTTTTTCAACAAACAGCCCTGTTTGATTCTCTCACCGTCGGGGAAAATGTCGGTTTTTATCTCTACGAACAAACTAACTTAAAAAAAGCCATAATTAGGGAATTAGTGGAAAAAAGCTTGGAAATGGTCGGTTTACAGGGAATTAGTGACCTTTATCCCTCGGAACTATCGGGGGGAATGCGTAAACGGGTGGCTTTTGCCCGCGCTATTATCACTAATCCCGATAATCCGGCTGATAATCCTGAATTACTGCTGTATGATGAACCTACCGCCGGATTAGACCCAATAGCTTCTACAATTATCGAGGATCTAGTGCGGACTCTCCATGAAAAATCGGGGTCTGCGAACACTTATGTGATGGTTTCTCACCAACAAAGCACCATCCGACGCACCGCCGATCGAGTAGTATTTCTCTATCAGGGAAAAGTGCAATGGCAGGGATTAGTGGCAGATATCGATCGTACCGATCATCCCATGATCCGGCAATTTTTTAGCGCCAGCATTGAAGGCCCGATTAGGACAATCGTTTAAGCTAGATTAAGCTAAATTAAGAACTATCGAGAATGAGAGAAAAATCATGCAGAGTTCGCGAGCTTTACGGGAAGGAAGACTAGGTTTGTTTGCCCTAGGCGGATTATTGGTCTTTGGGGTGCTCGCTATCTGGGTTCGCGGGGGGGGATTTGGTCAAAGAACCTATCAATTAATCTTCGAGTTTGCCGACGTGGAAGGGTTACAAGTCGGGGCGCCGGTGCGTTTTCGCGGGGTGAGAGTGGGAAGAATTACGAGTTTTATCCCGGGAAGCAATCAAGTGGAAGTTATTGCCGAAATCGCTTCTGCTACTTTAGTTATGCCTAGGAAGGTAACTGTTACTACCAATCTTTCCGGATTAATTGGGGAGGCAGCCATCGATATCACTCCCTTAGTTTCTTTAAGTGCTGAGGCCAAAAATCTCGACCCTCTTAGTCCCGACTGTGATCAACAGTTAATTCTCTGTAATAATACTCGTTTACAGGGGACAACAGGAACACAATTAATGTCTAGTGTTGGTCGTTTAGTGGATACTTTTACCAGTCCTGAATTTGTGGGTAATCTCAATGATGTCACCAAAAATACCGCTATAGCAGCTCAAAAAATCGCCCGTTTATCCGATGATACCTCTCAGACTATCCGTAATGCCCAAAGAGAAATCTCTCGTCTATCTTTGGAATTAGCTACCACCAGTCGCTCGGTCACTAATACGGCTAATAATGCCTCCCGTTTTGTCAATACTTTAGATAATACCGTTCAGGAAAATCGCAGTCAAATCAGCAGGACTTTTCAACAATCCTCCCAATTAGTCGCTAATCTCAATGCTGTTCTCAGCGAAAATCGGGGACAAATTGTTAATACTCTCGATAATATTAATCAAGCTAGTTTAGGTATTGGTAGTCTCGCTAATAATCTCAATAATACCGCCCTGAGGTTGAATGCTGGTTTAGATGAAATTGATACTAAACAAGTCATGCAAAATATCGAGACGATTTTGAATAACGCGGTGGAGACATCGAATAATTTACGAGAAATTACTAAAACTATTAACGATCCTGCTACAATAGTCCTGCTGCAAAAAACTCTCGAATCCGCTAGGGTGACTTTTGAAAATACTCAAAAAATCACCTCCGATATCGATGAGTTAATCGGTGATCCCCAATTTCGCGAGAATTTAAGACGTTTAATCGATGGCTTAAGTAATTTGCTTTCTTCTGGGGAACAATTAGAATATAATTTGCGTATCGCTCAAACTTTAGATACCATGACTCAAGAGTTAGCCAAACAAAAAGTTTTGACCATCTCTCGACCTTCTTTAAATCCTCAGCAAATGCAACTCTATCCCCAAGTTATTGTTCAACAAACCCCCACCGGTGAAAAATGACAAAACAGCACAATTCAATAGATTTTCATGGATCATTCAACAGTAATCAGTGAACTGAAAACTCACATCTGATAACTGATAACTGATAACTGATAACTGATAATAATATGTCGAAATCAATTTGTATTACTCTTGGAACTCGTCCCGAAGCGATTAAATTAGCTCCCGTTATTCGTGCTTTTCAAGAATCGGAACAGTTTCAAACCCATGTAATTCTGACGGGACAGCATAAAGAAATGGTAGCGCAGGTGATGGAATTATTTGCTTTAAAAGCAGATGAAAATCTCGATATTATGCAAACCCGTCAAACCTTAACTGATATTACTTGCCGCAGTTTACGCGGTTTAGAAACGGTCTTTGAGCGCATAAAACCAGATTTAATTATTGTGCAAGGTGATACTACTACTGCTTTTGCTGCTGCTTTAGCGGCTTTTTATCAACAAATTCCTATCGCTCATGTGGAAGCAGGATTAAGAACTAATGATATCTATAATCCCTATCCCGAAGAAGCTAATCGCCGCCTAATTTCTCAACTGACTACCCTACATTTTGCTCCCACTACTTTAGCCGTGGAAAATTTACAAAAATCTGGGGTGACAGGAAATATTCACCACACCGGTAATACAGTTATTGATGCTTTATTAACCGTAGCCAAAACCGCCCCAGAATGTCAAATTGCGGGCTTAAATTGGTCAGATTATCGGGTTTTATTAGCCACGGTTCACCGCCGGGAAAATTGGGGCGAACCCTTACAGGATATTATCAAAGGATTCACTTTGTTGTTAGAAAAATATACCGATACCGCCCTATTATTACCCCTCCATCGCAATCCCACCGTCCGAGAACCAATAAAGTCCGCTTTGGGCAATCATCCCAGGGTATTTTTAACTGAACCTCTCGATTATGCCGAGTTAGTGGGGGCGATTCAACGCTGTTATTTATTATTAACTGATTCTGGAGGCATTCAAGAAGAAGCACCGAGTTTAGGAAAACCGGTTTTAGTATTGCGAGAAACCACAGAAAGACCGGAAGCAGTGCAAGCGGGAACAGCGAAATTAATTGGGACTAATCCGGAGCAAATTTTAGCCGCAGCGGGAGAATTATTAAGGGATAAAATCGCCTATGATCGTATGGCTAATGCCATTAATCCTTTTGGAGATGGACAAGCATCCCAAAGAATCCTCCAAATCGTCCAAGATTTTTTGGCTTAATCTATGACTACTTGGTTGGGTATCGACCCCGGATTAGCGATTGTCGGTTGGGCTATTCTCCGGGATAATAGTGAGTTAGTGCCGATCTTAGTCGATTACGGCACGATCGAAACTTCTAAAAATCTTTCTACTGCCCAGCGTTTGATCGAAATTGAACGGGATTTAAAGGAGTTAATCGCAGAATATAAACCGGGGGAAATTGCCGTGGAAATGCCCTTTTTTAACCGGCAAATCAAGGCAGCCGGTGGAGTCCTGCAAGCATTGGGAATTATCAATCTGGTTAGCTGTCGCGATGGAGGAATTGAACCGATTTTCCTCCATCAAGCTAGTTGGAAATGTCATCTCGGCCATGGTAAAGCCACTAAAGCTGAGGTGGCTGAACAAATTAAGTATTTATTCGGATTGACAAAAATGCCTATTAATGATGCTGTAGATGCTATAGCGATCGCATACGCTGCTTTCAGTGGCGTTCGCAATCAAATCTCTTGAAGCAATTTGACGAAATTGGCGCAAAAATTTAGCTGACAACTAAAAGCCATCTTTGGATTTAGTATAATGGGGCTTGACAGGTGGTATCAGTTATATCACCATAAGCGAATGCGTAATACCCGTCCTATATCTTGGATTAAAGCGGCACGGAAAGATTTTCAAAAGTTTCCCAAGGAAGCCCAAGAAATTGTACTTGACGCTTTAACTATTGCAGCAGAAGGGGCAAAATCATCCCTAACCAAGCCTTTTAAGGGGATAGGTTCTGGTGTGTTCGAGATTGCTCTACCTTTCAAGGGGGATGCCTATCGAACTATTTATGCTGTCCAGTTAGGTGAGGCTATCTGGGTGATTCATGCCTTCCAGAAAAAATCCCCAAAAGGGATCAAAACACCACAGCAAGAAGTCGAAGTTATCAAAGCACGGCTCAAGCGATTGAAGGAGGAACTCTCATGAGTGAAGAACAATTTGAACTGGTACAAGGTAGCGGGAATGTGTACCGCGATTTTGGCGATGTAGATGCGGACGTGCGACAAGCGAAAGCACTGCTTGCTGCTGAAATTATCAAGGTTCTGGAGAAGGAAGACTTATCAACCCGCGATGCTCAAGTGCGAACTGGAATTAATCACAGTGAATTTGTCCAGATTCGCCGTGCTAATTTGGGACGCTTTACTATTGACCGTTTGATATCAATTTTGGGTCGTCTCAATCAACAGGTTGAAATTACTATTACGACCCATCCAAGAACCACTGATTCTTCACCAATGGCATCCTAACTGTAATTGAGTGTGGGTCGATGGGAACGACCGCGCCACCAAGCTAGTAGGGTACTAGCGATAAAAATACTCGAATAGGCCCCCGCTACAAAACCAATAATTAAAGCTAGGGCAAAATATTTTAAGGTCGTGCCACCAAAGAGAAAAATCGCCACCAGAGGCAATAAAGTAGTCAGGGTGGTATTAATTGAACGAGTTAGGGTTTGACTCACCGCATTATCGACAATTTCATCCACGGATAATTCGGGGGTATTAGCAAAATTTTCCCGCACGCGATCATAAATTACCACTGTGTCATTAACAGAAAAGCCCACAATTGTCAAGAGGGAAACCAAAAATAAACTATCCACTTCTACCCCCGCAATTAAGCCTAAAACCGCAAAGACCCCTAAAGTGATCAAAACGTCGTGCAGCAGGGCGACAATGGCAAAAAAAGCGTAATCCCGTTGAAAACGGAAGCTTAGATAGACAGCAATGCCAAAAAAGGAAACTAATAAAGCTAAAAATCCCGACCTAAATAATTCTTGACCGATGGTGGGACCAACTGTATCGATTTGACTGGTTTCGGGGTCAAAGGCTCCGATTTTCTGGTTTAAGGTGTCGAGTAATTTTGTTCTCTGTTCTTCTGCCAGGGTTTTCGTCCGCACCGATAAAGTATATTTATCCAACACCTGCACACTACTGTTACCCAATCCCTCCTCGTCTAAAATCCCTTGCACTTCGGCAGTAGTTAAAGGTTTCTCACAGGTATTCTTTTTGGCACAAGCTAATTCTATCTGAATTCTCGTGCCACCAACAAAATCTAAACTCGGTCGCAAAGGCGCTTGAATAGTGAACCAAGAAATTACCATGGCCAAAATACTACCAATCGTCAGCAGGGCCGAGACTGTCCACCAAAAATTACGCTGTTTTGTAACGTTAAATGCCATATTTTTAAAGGAAAAAGGAAAAAAGGAAAAAAGGAAAAAAGGGATTTGGGGAGTGGGTTATGGTAATCGGTGGGTTACGGCGAATCAGAAATTATTGGTCAACAGCATAACTTATCGTCGCCTAACCCACCCTACTGATAACTGGTAACTGGTAACTGATAACTGATAACTGAATTATTGGTTTGCCGGTAAATTAGGGCAGAAAAGTTGGGGTTTTTGGCGAATGCTAGGGACGCTTAACACAGTGATTAACAGGAGAGTACGACTACAGGTTAAAGCGGTAAACATACTCACAGCTACCCCAATGGCTAAAGTTAAAGCAAAACCCTTGACTAATCCCGAACCCAACCAAAATAGGGCAGCACAGGCGATTAAAGTAGTGACATTACTATCAAGAATACTGGAAAAAGCCCGGTAAAATCCCGACTCCACTGCCCGAAATAGGGATTTTCCGGCCCTTAATTCCTCCCTGGTACGCTCAAAAATCAGTACATTTGCATCAACTGCCATGCCGATACTGAGGATAAATCCGGCAATACCGGGTAACGTCATCGTGACTCCCACTAGGGCAAAAGCCCCCAGAGAGAGAATAGTATAGATAATCAGGGAAACATCGGCAATAATCCCGGGTAAACGGTAATAAACCGCCATGAAGATTAAAACTAACAGTAAACCCACTAAACCGGCGTAGATACTGCGACGGATGCTGTCCTGGCCTAAAGTTGCCCCGACGGTGCGAATTTCTTCCACTTTAACGGGGAAAGGTAGAGAACCACCGCGCAATTGAATCGCTAGATCGTTGGCAGTTTCGGCGGTAAAATTACCAGTAATTACGGCCCGGCCTCCTGTAATTCCCGTTTGGGCAAACTGCACATCAACCACAGGGGCGCTAATTAATTCATTATCGAGGAAAATCCCAATACTGCGACCAGTACCTGCGATCGCTTTAGTCAGTTCGGCGAATTTACTGCCCCCTTCCGAGTCGAAAGTAATGGCCACTTCCCAGTTAGTGCCTTGGGTGGAACTAATAGTGGCATTTTGCAGATTTTTTCCAGTTAAGTCCACCGATTCAAATAAATTTAAAATTGCCTCTTTAGATTTCTGGAGAGATTGTTCTAGTTCGGCAATTTTAGCGGCATTTTCGGGTTTATTCTCGGCTTTGAGGGCGGCTAATTCCGCTTTTTTTTGTTGAAAAATTGAATATTCAGCCCGAAATTCTCCTTCTGTACCTTGTTTTTGCTGACGAAATTCTAATTGGGCCTGAACATTTAAGTTTCTCTCAGCTTCTTTGGGATCTGTGACCCCGGGTAGTTGCACGATTACCTGATTTTTACTGTCCACAGTCTGCACTAATGATTCAGAAACACCGAGGGCATTAACGCGATTTTCAATCACATTTTGTACGGCTTTTAAATCATTAGGTTGAATGGTTGTCACGGTTTCAGTGGGTTTAACCTGAATGGTTAATTGACTACCCCCGCGCAGGTCTAAACCTAATTGTAGGGGTAACTTAATCAGGATAAAGATCGAGGCAACAACTAGGCCGACGATCAGTAACAATAACCAATTTTGTCTCTGCATAACTTCAGTATCAAAAGGAGAATTTGTTAAATGCGATCACCGACCATTTTTTGGACAGCTTCGACAATTTGATTAGGTTGAATAATCGTCAATCTTTCTAGATTACCGTTATAAGGCGTGGGGATATCTTGGGAAGATAATCTTAACACGGGGGCATCTAATTCATCGAATAACTGCTCGTTAATTAAAGCAATTAACTCGGAAGCAATTCCCGCCGTTTTCATACATTCTTCCACGATAATCACCCTATGAGTCTTGCGAATCGAAGCGGCAATCGTCTCCATATCAAAGGGTTTCAGAGAAATTAAATCGATAATTTCTGGATCATAGCCATCTTTTTCTAACTGTTTTAATGCCTGTAAACAGTGATGACGCATACGCGAATAGGTGAGAATAGTTATATCTTCTCCCTTGCGAACGATTTCCGCCTTATCGAGGGGTAAAAGATACTCGCTATCAGGTAAATTTTCCTTAAGATTATAGAGAAGAACGTGTTCAAAGAAAAGCACGGGGTTATTATCTCTAATCGCCGATTTTAATAAACCTTTGGCATTGTAGGGAGTGGAACAAGCGACAATTTTTAGTCCGGGTACCGCGTGAAAATAGGCCTCTAAACGTTGGGAATGTTCCGCACCTAATTGTCTGCCCACACCCCCCGGACCACGGATAACCATGGGGATTTTAAAATTACCGCCGGAAGTATAACGTAACATCCCGGCATTGTTGGCAATTTGGTTAAAGGCAAGCAGAAGAAAACCCATATTCATGCCTTCAATAATCGGACGTAATCCCGTCATGGCTGCCCCCACTGCCATGCCCGTAAAACTATTTTCAGCGATGGGAGTATCTAAAACCCTTAAATCGCCATATTTTTTGTAGAGATCTTTGGTAACTTTGTAGGAACCGCCGTAATGACCCACATCTTCACCCAAAACAAATACTGTCTGGTCCCGGCCCATTTCCTCATCGATCGCCTGTCGCAAAGCATTAAATAATAGGGTTTCTGCCATATCAAGTCCCCGCTTACAATTCGGTCATCTTATCACTAAACTTATTATCTTACCCCTTTTCTGGTCCGAGGGAATAGGAAGTGGGGAAGTGGGGAAGTGGGGAGGTGGGGAAGTGGGGAAGAACGTAGGTTGGGTTGAAGCATGAAACCCAACGCCCGATTATGTTACGCTACCGCTAACCCATCCTACAAATAATTTTGCCTCCCTACTGATGAATAAAAACAATTTTGACATCCTCACCGCCGTAAACGGACGGCGATTCCCAAACCTCACGATTTAGGTTTCTGCTTCTTTCCCTTGCGGGGTTCCGCACCTGCCTTAACAGATTTACTCTGTTCTGGTCTTATGGTCGCTCTACAGACTGACACCGCAAGCCCTGCGGCCAAA
>NZ_JADBUZ010000120.1:0-24731 GCF_020245305.1 Microcystis sp. M20BS1
TGGAGGGATCGGGGGTAAAATTCAGGTACTTTTTCCCTGAAAATTAGGTAACTGACTACCTCAAAATCGGTAAAACCCTACACCCCACACCCCACACCCCACACCCTGCCCCCACCAACAAACTTTTTCAGCAGACCCTACTTAATTCCCACTAAAAAAGTTGTACCGATCGCCATAATTGCCAATCCGATTAACTTACTAATTAGAGTCGCTTGCTTGGCTAATTTTTCCTTGATGACACTGCCAAGGAAAAAAGCCCCAGATGCGATCGCTAATTGGATGACGGTAAAACCGATTAAATAGGCAACTAAAGTGGCAACTCGCGCCCCGATAATTGATTCTCCGTAGGCATAACCGTGGAAAATTCCCGCGATCATTGCCAAAGTTGCCAGAGCGATCGTATAGAGATTAGAATGATTTTGTAACCCTTTTTTCAGGGTTAAAATTAGTCCAAAAATCACCACAGAAAGGGCAACAATCCCTTCAGGAAAAAGTAAATTTATTCCCTGTAAATGAATCCCCGTCCCGATTAAAGTAGCAATCGCAAAAGCGATCGGAATTAATAAACCCTGTTCCATCCCCACAGCAATTAAACCACTAGCCACCACAAAAGCTAAATGATCTAAACCGATAACCGGGTGAGCTAAACCCGATAAAAATCCGTTTAAAAAATTATCGGGAGTTTGCCCTGCCATGGCATGATGGGCGAGGGTTTTGCTGGCAAAAATTAACAGGAAGAGAGGGACAATAGTTAATATCTTTGTCCAGCTTTGACGAAAAATTATCTTCATTGATTACCTCAAAATTATGATTCGGAAACCCGCGAAACAATCGCCCGATGTCGGGGACTGGTGGGGGTAATGATCGGTGCTTGAAACCCCGCTTCAACTAATGCCTGTTCGATATCGAGAGTAAAATATTGATCGAGATAGGGTTCGGTACTCTTGAGTAAGGTGAGGACATAAGGGGGCATTTTTCGATAAATTTCCGAGCGCGGATTCATATCCATCAGCGTCAAATAACCCCCCGATCGCAATAAACGACGCGCTTCGGCGAAAATTTCTCTAGTAGCCTGTTGGGGTAGTTCGTGAAACATTAAAAACGAAGATACCAGATCGTAGGACTGACTGGGTAATTGAGTTTTTTCCGCAGCCGCGTGTTGCCATTGAATCGTCTTTTGTTTTTGTTGAGCCTGGTATTGAGCAACTGCTAAATAGTAGGGAGAGAGATCCAACCCAGTTACCCGCGCTTGCGGATAAGTATCTTGCAGCGCAAAGCTACTCATGCCGACACTACAGCCTAAATCGACAATATCGTTAATTTTTGCCTTGATTTGCTCCTTTAATATCCGGTGATATTCCCGTCGCAATCGCGGGTCGCCGTCCATCCCCGCCCCGGGCCAGATGGTAGAATGGACAGCATAGGCGGCAGATTCTACCTCAAAAGCTGGCAACCAGTCTAAATTGCCCTTTTCGTAAGCGTGGAAAGAACAAACGTAGTATTCGGGATAGACGAGATCGGGATTTTCTACCGCTTGCAGTTCCTGACTCCAATCCCGTTGCTGCCATTGTTTGACGGTTTCTCGCCAAGGTACGCCTAGTTTTTCGGCTCTTTTAATCATCATATTGCGGGCCTGATAGCGAGCGATGTCAAAAAGCGGTTTTATGCCGAGAATACGGTTAACTAGACCAGAAACAGGATTAAAGGAGGCCGGAACGGGTGTAACTGTCATAGAAAAGCTTCGATCGTAAATTTTCCCTTTCTCATCTTATAACAGTGATCAGTCATCAGTAATCAGTAATCGGTGAAAAGACAGCACTGTTATGGCCATTTAATACTGCTCAGTTAATACCACTCACTGAAAACTCACATCTGATAACTGTTGACTGATAAAAGCAAAAAGCTCCCTAACCCCCATCTTGCCAATTTTTAAGTAGGTAGGTGTTGAAAACTTTCAGATGCCCCCCTTATTAAGGGGGGATTAAGGGGGGATCGGCATCCCCCTTAATAAAGGGGGGATTAAGGGGGGATCGGCACCCCCTTATTAAGGGGGAATCCATCTTCAATTTAATTATAACCAGCTACTTATTATGAGAACAATCGCTGAAATCAACGACAAGATCGCTAAAAAAACTGCTGTAGTCTGGACAGTAGAGGAATTAAAAAGCCGCGTGAGCGAGATGGGAATTAAGGAGGTTTTTTCCCAAGTAGATGTGGTTTGTACGGGAACTTTTGAACCGATGGAATCTTCGGGGGCAATTATTAATTTAGGTCAGACGGATCCGCCGATAAAAATTCGTCAATGTTGGTTAGATGGGATTCCTGCTTATGCTGGTTTTGGGGCGGTGGATTTATACTTAGGAGCCAGTGCTATTAGTGATCTAGCGGCCAAAAATGAGAATTTAGAGGGAGAAAATCCCGAAAGGGGCGGCGGACATATTATTGAGGATTTAATCGCTGGAAAATCGATTCAATTGCGCGCTGTCGGCCAGGCCACCGATTGTTATCCTCGCACTTCTTTTGAAACGATTATTTCTAAGGAGACTATCAATCAATTTTATCTTTTTAATCCTCGCAATCTCTACCAGAATTTTATCGTCGGAGTCAATGGGGGAGAGCGGACTTTATATACTTATTTAGGACCACTACAGCCACGATTAGGTAATGCAGTGTATTCTAACCCCGGGGCAATTTCTCCCCTGTTAAATGACCCAGATTTAGAGGCTATCGGCATCGGTACGCGCATTTTTTTGGGAGGAGGAATCGGTTATATTGCCTGGGAAGGAACCCAACATTTTCCCCTGCAAAAACGCCTACAAAATCGAACTCCTATTGGTCCCGCTTCCACCTTAGCCTTAATTGGGGATGCTAAACAAATGAATGCTCGCTGGGTGCGGGGTTGTTATTTCAAAAATTATGGGGCTTCTTTAATGTTAGGGGTAGCAGTACCGATTCCGATTTTAAGCGAGGAAATCGTTCGACATTGTGCCGTAAAAGATGAGGAAATTGTCGCTCCAGTGGTGGATTTTTCGATTCCCCGGCGAGTCCGTCCTACCTTTGGTTTAATCACCTACGCTAAACTAAAAAGCGGTCGGATTATGATCGAGGGAAAAAGTGTGAGGGTGGCTCCTTTGGCCAGTATTTCCCTGTCCCGGGAAGCCGCTTTAGAATTAAAAGCACTGATCGAATCGGGAGAATTTACCCTCACGGAACCCGTGGCAAAAATTAATCTAGAGCGGACTTTTATCCCCCAGGATCGTTGGGGCGGAAAATTATCAATTGAGTGAGGAGTTAAGGGATTGCGTGCAGGCGGCACAACTACAATTAAGATGACGTAAAATCGGATTTTCTTCCCCGGTTGTCTTGGCGATAATCATGTCACCTAAGTTCTCGGTATTGAAACTAGGATGAAAGGACTCTGGGGCAGCTTGTACGGAGTTAGTGGTAACTAATAGGGTTAATAAACTAGCGGAAGCAGTGGCAAGAATAACGACTTTTTGATTCATAAGTTTGCGGGAATTATTAGCAATGAATACCACTGATTATAACACTGCCCCCTGCCGATCGCCTCCGTTAACGGCCCAAAAGATTGGCAATATCAGCACATCCCCCCGGAATGGTTGCGCGGGACTTTTCCCCACACCAACGACAACAATAGTGACGTTGTTCCTCGCTCATGTTTTTCACCCCGGTAAAATTGACATTTTCTACCACTGCTCCCGTGTGTTCTCCACTGTCATAATTGGGGGGAACGGTACGACTGCGGGGGGTAGCATTTTCTAGGGAACCATAAAATAAACGCATCCCTTTGATATCTGCCCCTCTTAAATTAGCTTCGTAGAGAATTGTCCGCGATACATTTGCTTTCACCAAATCGCTATAACTTAAATCGGCCCGCACCATATTCGCTTCGCTTAAATCGGTCCAGCGCAGATCCTGCCCAGAAATGTCGGCCCCCGCTAACATTACCCCCAATTGTACTACTCTTGTACCGAACTCTCGATCCTCCGCATAACCCCCTTCCCCGTCTAGAATCGGTCGGCCTAGATAACGATCGCGTTTAATCGGTGATAATAGCCGCGATTGACTCAAAAAACGCAGTATTTTCGCTTTCCCAGAGGCATCGACACTGCTGAGGATAGAAGCGGTGCGACCTTCTGCGATCGCTCTTTCCTGGGGCCAATCTTCTAAAAATCCCTCCTCATCCAAGGCTAGATCGGAAATGCCCTGAAAATAGGAATCGATCGTCTGTTGTTGGGTAATGCGATTTTGTTGTATGGTTAAATCCTTAGAAATAACGTACTGTTCCCAAGCCACATAGACCGCTAACACGGCGATCATAATCTGTCCCAAGGCCCCCACCCACTCGGCCCAGGAACCGAACTCATCGTATTTAAAACTCTCCAACCATCGCAATATGCGATCATAAACCCCTAAATATTTCCCTAATCCGGCCAGAGCAGCTATAAAAACGATAAAAGCGAAAACCGTCTGACGTTCAGAGGGGGTGAGATAATGGGCGATCCACTGGCGAATAGAGGGCAAAATCACCTGTAAAGATATTAATATCGCTACTATCGCCCCAGAAAAGCCTAACCAGTCCCAGCTAAAGACGAGGCCGATAGTCATCACCATCAGGGGGGCCAACAGTAACCCCGCGTTACCCGGCCGAAGATCTTTTAATAGTAGGATGCGCTGACGCAGAGGATTACGGGAAGATAAAGAGGAGACGTATTCGGAGGCATCGGGGGCTGATAAACTGGTTTTACCGTTATTTTCGGGGTTATCGGCCCTATTTTCTGCGGCGAGTTTTTCTGGGTCTTTGCGATCGCTCATATTAATCCTTGTCAAGAGAAAATAATTCCACACCGAAAACTGAGGCGAAAACTCTCGATAAATCTTGCTGTACTTGCATAAGACTAATATTAGGCAGAAACTGCTGCAAACTGCCCACGGGTTTATTAGCAATCCCACAGGGAATAATTTCGGCAAAACCGCTTAAATCCGGACAAACATTAATGGCAAAACCATGATAGGTAATCCAACGACTAACTTTAATACCGATCGCCGCTATTTTATACCCTTCTACCCATACCCCCGTCAGTCCCGCGATTCTTTCCCCCGACAATCCATAAATAGCGATAGTTTGCAGGATGACTTCTTCTAATTGTCGCAAATACCAGTGTAAATCCTGCTGATAATAGCGCAAATTGAGGATCGGATAGCCCACTAACTGCCCCGGACAGTGATGGGTGACTTCTCCTCCTCGCTCGATTCGGTACACTTCTTTATCGGTTTTGTCAAGATTAAATTTAATAAACTTAATATCTGAACCAGTACCGAGGGTGTAAACGGGGGGATGTTCCAGTAGGAGCAGCACATCGGGTAAGTCAGGATCGGCAATTCTCGCCCCCACCAGCGATCGCTGTTGCGCCCAGGCCAGAGAATAGGGGGTAATTGCCTGAATTTTCAGCCCACAGAGACGAGGTATTTTTTGAGCATTCATTGCGAGATGTGTCAAAATATTTAAGAAATGTAAAGGAGCGCAAAGGAAGATTAAAAGAAGAGAAGATATAGATGTTGGGGAGAATACTAAGTGCTAATCTAAGGATATCCCATCTATTCGGATGTTAACCGTCCCACAGGAGAAACAATCACCGGATTCTCTTGCTGGCGGCGAAAATCGGTTTCTTTAAATAAAAGTTAACAGAACTTCGCACTTCTGTTAAGAAAAGGTTGAGAGAAACTTGTTAGAATAGAGGTAAATAAATCTAGTTGCAAATAGGCGCTCGACCCGATGAATTTTCCGCGCGATCCGACAAAAAAAAGAGAACGAAAACACCGACAATATCTAGACTGTGACCTCTGACAACAGCGCGATCGAGCGGATTTTTGAGGATTAAATTCCTAGCATCAACATCCCTTAAAAATAGTTGATGTGGACGGTCTATAGCAAAATTTTTAGATGGAGTAGTGAGTATGAAGCTATTGATTCAGGGCAATAATATCGCTGTCACCGAAGCTATTCATGATTATGTCGAACAAAAGCTGGAGAAAGCGGTGAAACATTTTAACGGCATAACCACAAAAGTTGATGTTCACCTCTCCGTGGAAAAGAATGCACGCATTCCCGATCGCCACAAAGCGGAAGTAACGGTTTATGCTAATGGAACAGTGATTCGCGCTCAAGAAGGAAGCGAAAATTTGTACGCAAGTATTGATTTAGTTTCTGATAAAATCGCTCGTCAACTCCGCAAGTATAAAGAGAGACTGGTGGATCATCGCACCAATGCCACCGTTAAAACTAGCGAGGTGGTGCAAGAGAAACCCTTAGATGATAACCTAATTGGCGATCGCACTCCCGAATTACCTGCGGAAGTAGTGCGGATGAAATACTTTGCTATGCCACCGATGACTATTGAGGAAGCACTAACACAATTGCAATTAGTCGATCACGATTTCTTTATGTTCTGCAACAAAGACACTAACGAAATCAACGTTATCTATCAACGCAATCACGGCGGTTTTGGTGTTATTCAACCCCGTCCCGTTAACGTAAATGGCAAAGAATCCAATTAACAGTTAGCGACCACAAATAAAACTAAAGACTGGAGAAATTCTCCAGTCTTTTTCTCATCTAACCAAGATTAACTTTCACCACTTTATTTTTTTCTGCCACCGCTTTCGGGAGGGTGAGATAAAGAATACCGTCTTGATAGTTAGCGGTAACTTGGCTATTTTGCACCTCTACTGGCAGGGTAATCAAGCGACTAAATTTACCATAATAAAATTCGCTGTTTTCCACCTCGGCAGGGCGTTGACGTTGCCCATTAATAGCCACCATTTGTTTGCTAACCTCCACATCGATATCTTTAATATCCACACCGGGTAATTCGATTTTCAATTGCACGGAATCCTCATTAACAGAGATTTCCACCGGGGGACGAGATA
Organism: Microcystis sp. M20BS1; assembly: GCF_020245305.1. Taxonomy (NCBI): domain Bacteria; kingdom Bacillati; phylum Cyanobacteriota; class Cyanophyceae; order Chroococcales; family Microcystaceae; genus Microcystis; species Microcystis sp. M20BS1. The sequence continues at coordinate 6,952 of NZ_JADBUZ010000120.1, forward strand.
CCGATGAAGTTGTCGGTAATACTTCTTGAAAAAGTTGATCGATTTGACGTTGAACAGAATTAATTTCTAGGAAGGGAGAATAAAGAGTGAAAGCCATAGTAATAATTTCCTTGAGAGGTTTTCTCTGACTGCGATTACCTCTATCTTAAGCAACTAACTCGGCTTACACAAGGCGGTTTTCAGGAAATAAAAAGTCGCAATAACCGATACAGTTATCAGTTATCAGTTATCAGTGGGGTGTGGGGTGTGGGGTGTGGGGTGTGGGGAGAACAAAGCTGCCTTTTGCCTTTTGCCTTTTGCCTTTTGCCTTTTGCCTTTTGCCTTTTGCCTTTTGCCTTTTGCCTTCGTTATAACCATTGTTGTAATTCTGGCCAACCCAAACCCTGACGCACGATATCCGGTTGATCGCTGGTAAAATCAACAATTGTTGACACTTCCGAACCGGGAGCCGAACCATCTTCGATAATTAAATCAACTATATGATCGAGGGCATCGAATAGCCTAGCGGATTCTAATCCCTTGGTGGGAAAATCCCCCTCCTGATCGGGAAGATGGGCAGAACTAGAGATAATAGGATTTTCTAGGGTTTCGAGAATAGTGCGACAGATAACGTGATCGGGAACCCGGATACCAGTGGTTTTCCGCTTCGGATTCATCACCACTTTCGGCACTAATTTAGTCGCCGGTAAGAGAAAAGTGTAGGGACCGGGTATAACTCGTCGCATAATCTTATAGGCATAATCGCTGACCACTGCGTACTCGGAAATATTCGACAAAGAAGAACAGAGAAACGTCAAGGGTTTATCATTAGATAGTTGCTTGATTTGGCGAACTCGTTCGACGGCGGATTTCACATTGAGATCGCAACCGATCGCATAGACGGTGTCGGTAGGATAAAGCATAATTGCCCCATTTTTCAGGGCATGACAGATTTCTTGGATAGAACGTTGTTGGGGATTTTCCGGATGGAGAGAGTAAATAGTAGCCATGATAGCAAAATCGTCGCCTATTGGGATTGTCCCACGGGAATTGCCGGGGATATGTGTTTAGGGGCGTTAGTAGATTTAGGAGTCCCCTTAGAATACCTGATTGCACAACTAAAAACTTTAGGAATTGAGGATGAATATCAGTTAAGGGCCGAAAAAGTGCATCGTCGCGGTCAAATTGCCACTAAGATTCACGTCGATGTCACTGCCGAGAAGTCTGCTGATCATCACCACCATCACCATCATACCCCCGCTCGCCATTTACTGGAGATTGAAAATTTAATTAAACAGGCAAATTTACCCCAGAAAGTCCAAGAATGGAGTTTAGCGGTTTTTCAACAACTTGCGATCGCAGAAGGGGCTGTTCACGGGATCGCACCGGAAAAAGTGCATTTTCACGAAGTCGGGGCAACCGATGCCATTATCGATATCGTCGGGACTTGTTTGGGTTTGGATTGGCTATCGGTGAGTGAATTATACTGTTCTTCTCTACCCACCGGCGGCGGTACAGTTCAGGCCGCCCATGGTCGTTTACCGGTTCCTGTGCCAGCAGTAGTACAATTGTTCAGTCAGGGACAAGTACCAATTTATAGTAATGGCATCGAAGCGGAGTTAGTAACACCTACGGGGGCAGCTATTGTGACAACTTTAGCTAAAAGTTTCGGTAAACCGCCGAAAATGCAGTTAGAAAAGGTCGGTTTAGGAGCAGGGACAAAAGATTTACCGATTCCCAATCTTGTCCGGCTTTGGTTAGGGAAAAAAGAATCAGAAAAGCTAGATGAAAGCGAAACCGTGGCAGTTTTAGAAACTCAAATTGATGACTTAAATCCGCAAGCGATCGCCTACTTAAGTGAGTCTTTATTACAAGTGGGTGCCTTGGATGTATTTAGTCAAGCAATTACTATGAAAAAATCCCGTTTGGGAATACTTTTGACAGTAATTTGTGACTTGGATAAAATTGCTATTTGTGAAAATATGATCTTTCAGGAAACCACTACTTTAGGCATTAGAAGGACAATTCAAGAGCGATCAATCTTAAAAAGAGAGATACAATCGATCGATACTGTCTATGGTCAAATTCGGCTAAAAGTTGCCTATAAAGAGTCAATTAATCAACCGATTACCGTACAACCAGAATACGAAGATTGTGCCGCAATTGCCCGTCAGCATCATCTACCTTGGCGATTTGTTCATCAAATGGCCTTGGCTATTTGGCAAGAAAATACTTCTGACTGAATAAAGAGGATATTTATTATGTTTTGTCGAGCAATTTAGGATTAAGCATTAGCTATCAAAGAAAACGGGTTTCCTAAAGAAACTCGTTTTTTTTATAGAAACCAACCTACGAGGCGATGCTAAACAAATTGAAAGTAATAACTGGTTAACGCAATACTGATGTTATCTTGAACGACTCCAATTAAGTCACCGCTTTGATAGATGGCTGTATCTAAAGCAGAACCACCGACCCCCCAATTTGCATACGATAGGCTAAGTGTACGAGTATTCTTAATTCGAATATAGTCGTTTGCCCCGTTATAGTCAGTAATAAGGGCATAGCCACCACCTTGATAATAGTTACCAGCACTTTCACCTAGTACAAAAATGTCCCCTCCAGACCCTCCAGCTAAGGTATCGTACTCATAACTGTTATAAGTGCGAGATGTAGAGCCAGTTAAGCGATCATTACCAATGCCACCACTTAGATAATCATTCCCTGATCCCCCTAATAAGGTATCATTTCCCGATTCTCCACCTAAATAGTCATTGCCAGTTCCCCCATCTAAATAATCGTTGCCATTCCATCCCCATAGGGTATCATTTCCCGACCATCCATAAAGACGATCATTGTCGTCGCCACCGTCAATATAATCATTGTTGGTATTACCCCAGATGGTATCATTGCCACCATAACCATAGGCATAAAGTTGTTGACTTCCTGTATAGTTGTAGTAGTCTGCAAGATTTGTACCGTAGTAAGTAGCCATGACTTAATCCTCCTGTCTACTATCCACTTTTAATAAACATCATAACACTCTAATCCTCTCCCAGACTGTATCATACGCTGACAAATTAATAAATCTTTACATTTATCTCCTTGGTCGGGGAGACACGGGGATGATGACAGAGAACTCTTGAAAGAACGTAGAACGTAGGTTTGGTTGAAGCATGAAACCCAACGCCCGCTCATGTTACGCTACCGCTAACCCATCCTATAAATAATTGTTCCTCCCTAGTTATATCCATTGTTCAAAAGCTATTTTCAGGAAGATAATCCCACTTTAAAACCTGTTCTTGGCTAAAAGGACAATCAACTGGAAAAGTTTCTTTTGGTAAATTAGTTTCATTTACCGTCCCTCGCACTGCTTTTTGATAACATTCTGCGAAAATATCGGCTAAATAGGGTTTTAAGCTAGGACTATCCCTGAAAATAAGCTCTAATTGTTCTCTTTGCTCATCAATGGTATTTATTGAGCTATTAGTCCGTTTTTCTGGTTGATATTGCCATTTAAGTAAGTGCATCAAGAGAACTTTTAAACGACTGAATACCTCCCGTCTATTATTACGTCCCATATCGGATATTTCTTCGATTAAGTTATCTAAATCGAGTGCCTCTAAATTGCCCTTTTTTAAGTGATTTACGGTTTGCTCAAGCCACAAATTAAAATCAGTTTCATAAAGCTGAGATAATTTAGTTTTCATAATGAGAACGTTTCTTCTATTCTATCTTTACGTTGTGCCTATCTTAATGGTGTCTTGTCTAGATGATATTTTTACAAATATGAGATGCACCCACCCGTTTTCTAGATATAGCAAGGTTTTGAATATTCTAAAGGAATTAGGTTGTGTAGGTTTTCTCTAGACTATTATTGCGCTCAAACCAATCTTAGGAGACGATGCTAAACTGGTTTCAATGTAGACGGTTTCACTGACAAAAGGTTCTAAAATTTATTGGTTCCTTATTTTACATCCTTCAGTCCTTTTGACAGTTTCCCTAGCCATAGGCCTACATTGGTTTCATTCCCTAGTAACCGCAACTATAAACAATGAGGTGGCTAGGGATGCAGGGAGGAAATTAAAGGGAAACTTTCTTATTTCCAGTATCTTGAAATTTTGACGAATGGTTTGAGTTAACCATCTATGGTCAAACCCTTTATGGTCTGCAACACCTTCACCTCTTCCGTGAACAGGCAGTTTATCCAACTGGTATAGTCCCGCCCAAAAAGTTTCTTCCAGGGTATATCCCCTAGCGAATCCATTTCTAGCATATCCAGTTATAAACGAACCAATATTTTTAATCCAAATAATAGGTCCTATTTCGACAGGGACGGAGGCAATCAGGAGTTGAGGTTTTACAGTATCTGCTAAAAACTCTATCAGTCTGACTAGATCTCGCTCCGGTAGGTGTTCAAATGTTTCCAGAGCAGTGACAATATCAGGCTCAGGTATACGACTGTAAACTTCCCTGTCTAAGGCAGAACCCAAAATATTATGAAAATTGTTTTTTTCACCATATCTTTCGCAGGCAGTTTCATGCCACTCTTTAAACAATTCTATCCCCCAGTAATCGATATTAAATTTTTCATCCAATGTTGAAAAAGTTCGACCAAAGCCACTGCCTATGTCTAGGATTTTTATAATCTTTCCTTGTCTTGAAGTATTCACTTGAAAGTTGTTTATTGTCTGTACAAGATTTTTATACCTCAAAGAATGTAGGTATCGGTTAATTAAGTTAAAATCTTGGTTTTTTTCGTATTGGGATTCTGGTTTTTTATTTTCAGTCTGGAGTTTCATAATATCCTCTCAAAGACATATGGGCTGATTTACTTGGTTAAATTACAAAACTAATCAGGTAGGCTAATTCAAGTTTGAAGTGCACAGCTGACTGGTTGAAGACTACCTACTAGGGGTGGGGATAGTCAGGAACTTTTCCCAGTCGATGGTTGATTAACTCCGTCAATCGGTACATCTCAGCGTGCTTGCGGCTTTCGTAAGGTTGGGCTGAACGACAGCGCAACGTGACTCTCAGTGGAGACCAAAAAAAACGACATATACTACCTTGCTCACACATTGTATTCTAAGATACAATTTAATAAATCTTTACATTTATCTCCCTGGCCGGGGAGACACGGGGATGGTGACTGAGCAAGAAACAAAGTTTGTAACGCTATTCGCCATTTAGGAGCAAGCAAGATGAAATTTAAGCTATTTTCCCAAGTGTTTTTAACAGAAGATATTCCCGAATATGGTTTAAAAAAAGGGGCTATTCGGTTTGTGTTATGCAATGGACGGGGGTTATAAGGGATGGAACCCCTATATAGAAAGGCATTTAGCGATTTTTGTCAATTATTTTCTATCTAGAGTGAACTAATCAATTAAATCCCTTGCCAGATAAGGATTTAGTCGATTTATGCCCCCCTATCGAACCATACCAAGTAACGAAGAGCCAAAAAAGGAAGTATTGGCACAATTGTTGAATATTATCAGAAGCCCGAAGGTGAGGAAGATGGATACAGTTTAGAAGGCTTGATTTTCCAAGATACAGCAGAGGTAGCAGAATCACAAATTGAATTATTGGTTACACCTGCACTAAGTTATCAGTCTGGTTAATTTTTTCGAAAGAGAGATTTATTGGCTCTTCTCGACTTTGTGTGATAAGTTCAACTTATATAGTAGTGATCGATCTTTGTGTCCTTTGTGTCTCTGTGGTTCGTTCCACTTAGTCGCCTGCAAGACTGTATCTTAGAATACATTTTACTCACCAAACCTGGGAGAGCCATTTATATTTCCCTAATTTTGTTTCTAGCATCGTAATTTTTGCTATCTGTCAACCTAAATTTAACCAATAAAATAAGGACGCTGCCAATTGCGTCCTCAAGGTATCTGGAAAAGGCTTTTTTCCTAGACTTTCCGAGAGTAGTATTCCACTACTAACAGTTCATTAATCGAGAGGGCAATCCATTCTCTTTCCACAACGCCATTCACTTTGCCCACGAGGGTGTTTTTGTCAAATTCCAAATGACTCGGCAGATTGGCTAAACCGGGGTATTCCATATTTCTTTTGACTAGATCCTGGGAACGCTCTTGATTTCTGACTCCAATCACATCACCCGGACGGCACTGATAACTAGCAATATCCACAACTCTACCGTTAACGGTGACGTGACCGTGATTGACTAATTGTCGCGCCCCCGGAATTGTCCCGGCCATACCGAGACGGAAAACGGTATTATCCAGACGCATTTCTAAGAGTTGCAGCAGCACTTGACCAGTGGAACCGGTAGCCCGGCGAGCTTTGCGGACATAGCGAACTAATTGTTTTTCGCTGACACCGTAGTTAAAACGCAGTTTTTGTTTTTCTTCTAGACGAATGGCATATTCTGAACGTTTTTTGCGGGCCTGGCCATGTTGCCCGGGTGCATAGGCACGACGGGCATTTTTACGGGTTAGGCCCGGTAATTCCCCTAAACGACGCACAACGCGCAAGCGCGGTCCTCTATAACGAGACATACAAACAGTCTGCTCCTATTTAAATTTATCCCAAAACTATCATCATAGCACAAATTAAGTAATTTAGTTGGGGTGTGGGGTGTGGGGTGTGGGGAGAATAAATAGAAATAGTCTCGGAGTCTCCTGTCTCGGAGTCTCCTGTCTCGGAGTCTCCTGTCTCGGAGTCTCCTGACTCCTGACTCCTGAATACTGACTCCTGACGGCAGCTGATGTATTTTTTTCATTAAAGATGAGGCTAATCTCCGCCATCTTAGGGCATACTGTGAGTGTAACGAAGCACTATATTATTCAGGTTGCTTTCCCACTCCTTCCCTAGCTGAATCTCTATCTTGGAGAAGCCATTAGTCATGATCGAAATGAAAGTCGCTGGAATTGCCCTAGACGCTATCACTCGCAGTCCCATTGTACTGCTGAAGGATGGTTCCGAGCGTCGCGCCCTACCTATCTACATCGGACAAGATCAGGCTAAGGCCATTATCACCGTCCTCGAACAACAAAGACCCCCTCGTCCTCTTACCCACGATTTGATCGCTAATATTTTTAAAGCTTGGGACATGGATTTAGAAAAGATTATCATCCATTCTCTCCAAGATAATACTTTTTATGCTGTTCTCTGTCTCCAGCGCGGCGAAGTCAAAAAAGAAATCGATTGTCGTCCCAGTGATGCGATCGCTATTGCCCTGCGTACCAACAGTCCCATCTGGGTAATGGAAGAAGTGATCGCTTCTGCTTCTATTCCTGTTGATCGTGATGCGGATGAAGAGGAACGTCAAGCTTTTCGCAATTTCGTCTCCAATCTTAGCCCCTCAGATCTGATCCAACGTCGCGGTGATTTTAGTGATCAGTGATCTTGAAGCGGTCAGCCGTCGGCTAGATAAAAATGATAGTAACAGGGAAATTACGGCGGATTCAGGCTTAGTCTGGTAGATATTCTAAGTGGGAAGGCTTATCTAATCAGGAGTTGTCTGTGCCAGATGGATAAGCTGTACTGAATTTAAACTGCGTATTGAAATTTTTAGTACAAATGCTCAAACTGCCTCTCCCTGCTCCGCAGCTCTGGCGCTCCCTTGCAGTCTTAACGAGTATAGTCATTTCAAATAAGTGTGATACAGTCTAGACCGACAAAATCCTTAAAAACTCTGGGATTGATATTCTCAATTTTAATTGAAATGACTATAACTCTATAGTCATCGACTCGAAGCTTGAAAAGACCAGTCAAATTAGCACTGAAAGCTTGAGGACTAAAATTGGCAAAATTGTCCGACAACAGGCGAACTTTACCGAAAATTTGCTCTTGAATAATTGCAGGGAGTGCTGCTAAACCAGCGATTGCTTCGGCTGTAAATTCTACCAAGTAGGCTATTACCAATTTAAGCCTAGTTTTTTAGCTACTTCCTCGGCTGAAATCTCCCTTTCTCCCTTTTCAGTCTGTCTTAGAGAGTCAAGAAATTGCTGCTTAATTTCAAGTTTCACTTTTTTGTCTTGGTCAGACTCGAGTAGGATAGATTGGATAGTTTCAGCAACTATAATCTTCTCAAAGCAACGATTGGATCTAATTTAGCGGCACGATGAGCGGGAACAACACCGAAAATCAGACCGATGGCACTGGAAACTCCTAAAGCGAGAATTATGGCGGGGATTGAGACACTGGTGGTTAAAGCGGCAAAAATTCCCGCTAGATACATTCCTTGAATGCCGACAAAAATGCCGATAATTCCGCCAGTGGTGGCTAAAATCACCGATTCAATGAGGAATTGACCTTTTATATCCCCTTCTTTCGCTCCTAAAGCCTTTCTTAACCCGATTTCTTGGGTTCTCTCCGTGACTGACACGAGCATAATATTCATGACACCGATTCCCCCGACAAAAAGGGAAATACTAGCGATCGAGGCTAACATTCTAGTTAAACTATCGTTAGTTTCTTTGGCCATTTCTAGGATTGCGGTTTGGGGGAAAATCTGCACATAATTCTCGTCGCTGACCTGATGACGCATTTGCAGCAGGTTGCTAATCTGAAACTGGGCGGCTTTAATTTGGCTGGAGTTTTTGGCCAAGACAGAAATATGAGTTAGGGGAATGCCAAAGATAGAGCTGCGGCCTTGAACCCGATTAGACATGGTAGTTAGGGGAATTAAGGCTCGATCGTCCTGATTAGCCTCAAATAAGGAGCCTTTCGCCTGTAAAACTCCAATGACTTGAAAACTAAGATTGCCGATGCGAAGATTTTCGCCCACGGGATTGCGATTACCAAAGAAATTTTTAGCTAATTCCGATCCCAAGACAATCACGCGATTATCCCGTTTCAGGTCAGATTCCATAATAAATCTACCTTTAGATAGTTGACGGTTACGCACATTTAGGTAATCGGCTCCCACCCCGACTAGGGGGCTATTACTGGTTCTATTACCGAAGGATAAGATTGTTTTCCCGCTGAATTCGGGAGAAATGGCGGCAATGGCGGGAACTTGAGATGCGATCGCTTGAGCATCTTCGTAGGTGAGCGGCCGGGGATTAGGAATTGTCCGCCGGACATTGCGCGAGGAGGTGGAAACAAATAAAACATTCGGACCGAGGGCTTCAAACTGCTCTAGGGCGACTTTTTGCGCTCCTTCACCCACCCCCACTAGGGCAATGACGGAGGCGTTACCGATAGCAATTCCCAGCATGGTTAGACCACTACGCAGTTTATTGGCCATCAAAGCGGAAAAAGCCATTTTCAGGTTTTCGAGCATTTCCATGGTTAGTTATATTCAGTAATCAGTAAACAGTAAACAGTAAACAGTAAACAGGGATAAAGATGAAGATATAGCGTTTTTCAGTCTGCTGAGGTACAAAAGTTATGGGTTTTAGGCAAAAGGCAAGAGGCAAAAGGCAAAAGGGAAGAAAAACAAGTGTACCTCACTAGCTTAGGAAACGCTATAAATAAATAACTAATTAACTAATTCACTTACATCTGATAACTAAATAACTAATTAACTTAAAACTTACATCTGATAACTGATAACTGATAACTGATAACTGATTAGCGTGCGGAAATTTGGATCGTTTCTGGTTTACTTAAATCGCCGGTAATAGTTAAACTGCGCCGATTAGCGTTGAGATGACGGACAATTTTATAGATAGCTTCAACTTGGTCACTAGCCCCGATTTTGGCCGCTAGAGTGGCTAGGTCGAGAGAAGTGCCCGTTTCCCGAACAACTTGCACGATTTTTCTTTGTAAATCCAGAATAGAAGCGGCGGCTTTTTTCCCTGCTTCTACCCCGGGTTGATGGTAGGCGTTAATGTTAACTAAACTAGCATAGAAACTAACGGCCCGTTCGTAGAGGGCGATTAAAGCCCCCACCTGACGGGGAGTAACCTCTGGGATAGTGATAGTGATAGAGTGACGACTATTTTCGTATAAAGCTTGTCGAGTACCTTGCAGTAATCCTGAGAGGAAATCGCCAGCAGTGGAGCCGGTTTCCACTTCGATGGAATCTCCTTGTCGGTCTTTTAACACTTCAATAAAAGTGGCGAAGAAATTGGGAATCCCTTCGCGTAATTGTTGGACGTAGGCGTGTTGGTCCGTGGAACCTTTGTTACCATAGACGGCGATACCCTGGTAAACCGTCTTGCCATCGAGGTCTTTTTCTTTACCGAGGGACTCCATGACCAATTGTTGCAGATAGCGGCTAAAGAGATAGAGACTGTCTTTGTAGGGCAGAATCACCATATCTTTCTCTCCCTTGCCGTTGCCCTCATGATACCAGGCTAGAGCAAGTAGGGCGCTAGGATTTTTTTTCAGGTTATGGACGCGGGTGGCGATGTCCATTTCTTTGGCCCCGGCTAACATTTCATCGATGTCGATACCCTGCAAAGCGGCCGGGAGAAGACCGACGGCGGATAGTTCTGATGTACGACCACCGACCCAATCCTGCATGGGGAAACAAGTTAGCCAATCTTGGGCGTATTTGTCCAGTTGGCTACCAGGCATAGTGACGGCGACCGCGTGTTGGGGAAAGTCTAAATCTTGTTTTTCGTAAGCGTTGCGGACTTCTAACATTCCGTTTCTTGCTTCGGGAGTGCCGCCGGATTTACTGGTGACGATAACCAGGGTGGTAGCTAGGGGTAAATGGGCTAAGGTGCGATCGATGCCTTTGGGGTCGGTATTATCAATAAAAGCAATCTCTAAGGCGGGAAAATCGGGTGCTAGAGCCTCGGCGACGAATTGGGGACCCAAAGCAGACCCCCCGATGCCTACACAGAGAACATGGGTGAATTTTGACCGATTGGGCGGCTTAATTGCTCCGGAGTGAATTTTCTTGACAAATTCTTTGATCTGTGCTAGGGGTTCGGTGATTTCGTCCCGCAATTCCTGGTTAGGAGCGAGTTCAGGAGCGCGCAGCCAGTAGTGGCCGACCATACGCTGTTCGTCAGGATTGGCGATCGCACCCTGTTCTAAGGCTGCCATATCTTGGAAAGCACGCTCGAATTTTGCTTCTAGACCTTTGAGAAAAGCCTCATCGAAGGGAATCCGACTGACATCGAGATAAAGTTCTAGGTTAGGGTGATAGTATAACCAATCTTGGTAACGTTGCCAGAGTTGCAGATTATCCATAAAAAAAAGCGAAATTTTTGTTTAATTACTCGTTTAGGAGAGATAGGATTCTATCCTCTCCAATCATCATACAGGTAGTTTTAGACTAGAAGTTGACGGTTAAGCATATATTAGGGGTTGGCAAAATGCTAACAGTGACGGAACTATCCCCTAATTGTTCGGTTTGCTGGTGTTGGCTGTTGATTTTTTAACTGGTTCTATGGCTATCTACTCATCCCCTCTCAAAATCGGTAACTTAGAAGTGCATAGCCGCGTCTTGCAATCACCTTTATCCGGTGTCACCGATTTAGTTTTTCGGCGCCTGGTGAGACGCTTTGCTCCTGATTCGATGCTCTATACGGAGATGGTTAACGCGACAGAAATCTCCCAGCTGCAAGAGTTACCGCAATTAATGGTTATCGGGGACAAAGAACAACCAATTAGTATGCAGTTATTTGATTGCCGTCCCGATTTTATGGCTGTGGCGGCGAAAAAAGCGGTTAAAGAAGGAGCGATGACCATCGATATTAATATGGGTTGTCCTGTTAATAAAATTACTAAAAAAGGCGGCGGTTCTTCCCTTTTACGACAGCCAGAAATTGCCGAGCAAATTGTTAGGGAAGTGGTGAGAGCGGTATCGGTGCCAGTAACGGTGAAAACTCGCTTGGGATGGAACGCCCAGGAGATTAATATTATCGATTTTGCCCGTCGTTTGGAAGATGCGGGAGCGCAAATGTTGACCCTGCACGCACGCACTAGGGAACAGGGTTATCACGGTCCAGCCGATTGGCAATGGATTAAACGGGTGAAGGAGGTTTTATCGATTCCTGTCATTGCTAATGGTGATATTGTTTCTGTGGAAGCGGCGATTAATTGTTTGGAATTTACTCGGGCCGATGGGGTGATGTGTTCGCGGGGAACCCTCGGTTATCCCTATTTAGTGGGGGAAATCGATTATTACCTCAAAACAGGCAAAAAGTTGCCGAAACCCACCTCTATTGACCTGTTAAGCCTAGCTAAAGAGCATTTACAGGGGCTATGGCTATACAAGGGACAACGCGGTATCTGGCAAGCGCGGAAACATCTGGCTTGGTATTGTCAGGATTTTACCGGTGCGGCGGTTTGGCGCGATCGGTTTTCGCGCATCGAATCCTTGGGGGAGGGCTGTGATTTAATTGATGGAGCTATTGCCCAATTAAACCTTGAAAACGAGAATATTTACAGATAACGGTGCTATAAGCTGTAGAACTCGACGAACCTGTGCTGGTTCGTCAGCATCATCGACAAGGTACATTTACTACCTAAGCCTGCTCACGGGTTTCAGCTTCATGGCGCAATTTGCTTGACTGCTCCTAACTATCGATAATATCAGGTCGGGAGCCAATAAACCCAACGCTTTCCCAATAAGCAACTAGCTCCAGCCCTGTTTTAGGAGGATTTTGTAGATAACTGATTCTCTAGCTCTGAAGGTAGATCTAGGCTGATGTTCACGGTATTTCTTTAACGTTCAATGACCTGTCTTTGATTATATCCGATATATTCAGTTAAACGAAGGCTGCATCTCATTTTTCTAAATCTACTAAGTTGGGATTTTTAAGGCGAAACTCTCTGCTAAAATCGGGCGTTACTTCCGAACTCATACCCGACAATTCCGCATCAGAGCGGTGAATCCTGCTTGGGCAAAATGTTTGTCATAAGCGAGTGCTTCTCTGATTCCATTTTCTTCCATTATTTTGAAAGATACGCAATCTGTATGACTCCATGCTTTGTCTTTACGCTGTTGATATAGTCTTAATCCTTGTTCAAATTGCTCACTGGTTTGGGGAACAATACGAACATTGGGGTTAGAACGCAAATTTTGAGTTAGCTCTATGGCTAAGTCACGGAAATACTCACCACGTTTAGAAAAGTCGTTTAAGACTTCGATGAAGACGGCTTCACTGGTAACGATGTAGACGGGATGCAATGTTTTTGATAGCTGAACAGCTTTTTTGTGCAAATTATCACTAGGGTTAAGTAGGGCAACCCAATAACCTGTATCGGCGAAAACGACTCTCACTAACTATCCTGTTGCTGTTGATAATGGTCAAAGTTTTGGGCTAAGTCTTTTGGTAGTTTTGCCCATTCTTCATTGGGGATTTTGGCAGAAAGTCGGGCGGCTAATTCCCAGATTGGTTCTGCATTATAGTCAAATTTAATATTTGCGAAAGAGAAGCTTTCGATAGGTGTTTGATTATTCATAAGTGTATTTGATTTAGAAGAAATCAGTTTTTCTAATTTCGAGATCGCTTCTTGTTCACTGCGCCAAGCTTGATCGCGTAGTTGGTTAGCTTTGAGAACTAGATCGCCAATTTCATTTCTAATAGATAACTCTGGTAATGGAATATGGACAGAAGAAAACATTTCTTTATCAACTTCAAGAATTACCGAACCATAGGAACATCGAGTCATGAGACAGTAACCATAATCTGAGGCTAACCAAGCATAAAGATAACCTGCATTAATATCATCAGATGCTAGAATCCGAGTTGCATCTTCACTAGCTGTCCATGCTGCCATGTATTTAGGAATAATCTGTACTTTCCCAATCGTGCCAGAACGAGTAACAGCGATCATGTTTTCTTCTAGTTGAATTTCAGGTAAATCTTTGGTATGTGCGCCCTTGGCAAGTCGTTTAACATCGATTGGATCGACTTGAAAAAGTTGCTTACTACTAAGCATAGGAATACCACCTTTGTCAACATAGGTGCGTTCTCTAAACTTTGTAATTGCTCTAACTTCTTTGGTGACTCGTTGATCGCCAATTTTAGTAATTTCAACAGGTAACTGAGCTAGTTGTTTTTCAGCAGCGATCGCTTCGGGATCGTGAAAACTTGCTTCTAAGCGTCCCATGAGTTGAGAAGCTTTGATCGTAGTCGTAAAAGATGCACTACCACGCGGAGCAATATCTTTGAGATAGGGTAGATTTAAACGTTCATGGAGAAGGCGATCGGCTTCATCTAACAAATGATTTGCTTCATCACGCAATTCTCCTGCTTTGCACATCAAGCGACCAATTTCAATCCGGCGAATCGGCGGCAAATCGGGAATTAAAACTCGTTCTAAATGCTCTGGTTCAATGTGAACAATAACTGAGCCATAGGTAGCCTGAGTAAGCTGAGGACGACCATATCGACTACGAAGAAAAGCTGCTATAAAACCTGCTAGATCAGGATCAGTTGCCCGAAGTCGAATAGCGTGTTGTGAAAGAGCTTTCCCTGCTAGTGTTTCACACGCCAAACTAACATTACCAACAGTTCCTGAACAAGAAATTAAAATATCCCACTTTTGAATTAAGAGTTTAGATAGATTTTGTGTATATTTACGACTCAAATAATTTTCTATTCTTGGACGCAAACTAATAATGTCAGAACTGGAAAGAAAAGGAATACCATGTTCAGCATCTACATAAATTCTCTTGAAGCGAAAAGCATTATGAGCTTCCTGACAAAGACCTTCCTTGCCATAAAGCGGAATAAGAGGTAAATCACTATTTGTCAAAGCTGTAACTGCATTATGAGCCTCAATGCTAAAAGCAGAAGCCTCTAGACGCACACCAGCAGCCAGGACTTCACTGAGTTTGATCGTCGTCGATAGTTTCTCCGACTCATCATCAGGTATCTCTGGTGTGTAATCAGATTTAAAAGCGTAAGTTACCATCCTAGTACCACCTTTTTCTTCCACTCAATAAACTCATTAGCTACCAAATCCGTATCATCATCCTCAACTTTCTGACGAGGTAGCGGTCTAGCCACACCTTCACCCGTTGCCGTTCGCTCGATCAAAGGGATTGACTCTGGATTAGTTGGAACCAGTATCTCTTCCCCTTCCTCATTGCGTCTGTAGGTGATGTTACCCCGTTTATCATGTCCGATCGCCTTCACCTGTGCCATAAAGATTTCATAATCAGACATTGTTCCTTGAACGATTTCCTTTTCAGTCTTTTTCTGAAGAATCAAAACCGAAGTTTGCGTCCCATTGTGAGGCTGAAAAGTATCAGGATGTAGGTCAATCGAAGCAACAATTCGGCAATGCTTAATTAACCAATAACGCACATAAAGTAACCCAGGAGCGCCCAAAATTGCATCAGGTAAAACGATTCCCATCCGTCCCCCTGGTTTCAAAAATTGCCAGCATCGTTCAATAAACAAGATCTCAGGTGATGCAGAACCCTGAAGTTGTTCTGTCGGTTCCCAACCAGACTCAGTTTCTTTCCAAACATAGGCAAGCTGATATTGTTTTAAGGTTTCTTCATCCTTAATTGGTAACTTTGAACCAAAGGGGGGATTGGTTGCAATTACATCAAAATGACCTAGATCTTTCTCACTGCGTAAAGTTTTTGGATCGATAGCTAAAGCCGTGGCAAATTGCTTCCGAAAACTATCTTCCCATTGATGAGGATGTAACAGAGAATCTTGTCTAAGAATATTTCCAGAGCCGTCATTGTTCATCACCATATTCATCTTGGTCGCTTTGACTAAATCTGGATTAATATCAATCCCAAAGAAATTAATTTTAGCTGTTTCTTGAATTTTAGAATTGAGTGCATTTCGCATCCAAATATCCGATTGGCTAGTTACTCCTGCTAATTGTTCTAACTTTTTGATTACCTCATTCATTGCAATTACCAAAA
The DNA here is from genome assembly GCF_020245305.1 of Microcystis sp. M20BS1. Lineage (NCBI taxonomy): Bacteria > Bacillati > Cyanobacteriota > Cyanophyceae > Chroococcales > Microcystaceae > Microcystis > Microcystis sp. M20BS1. The sequence continues at coordinate 22,694 of NZ_JADBUZ010000120.1, forward strand.
AGCCACCCGTGCCACAGGATTGATCGAGAATCTTATCAGTAACTTTCGGCTCCAGCATACGAATAGTCATTTTTTGCACATTTCGAGGTGTGAAAAATTCACCACGATCGCCCCTTAAATTTGCGCCAACCAGTTCTTCATAGGCTTTCCCTTTAACATCAATATTTGTACTCAGAAAGCTATAGCGTTGAAGCTCACCGATAATATAAGCTAAAGAACGAGGTTGAAGTTTAATTTCATCATTAGCATCAAAAATAGCAGGGTATTGCTTTTTAACTGCGCTAAAAATCTTGCTAATGCGATTAAAAACAGTTAACCGACCATCATTACTCTTTTTCTCTTTCGCTGTTGCATAAAATTCTAAAGGATTAGGAAAATTACGCTCATCATGAATCTTGCAAAAAATAACCTTTAAAAGCTCAAAAAAAGCAGGTTGTTTTTGTAGCCCATCCGTTACATAAATATGATCGTGGCAAATCTTAAAAGAAAACAGTAAATTATCACCAACTGCATTCTTTAGTGACTCACGAGTTGGGCGATCAACTTCCTCAACATTACCATTCTTAGAAGGAATATCATTAGGCTCTTCATACTCAATGCCTTCCTCTGTCCTAATTCGACGCAAGACGGTCTTTTTCCTACCATTTGTCCACATCCCCCACTCAGAGTTATCACAAGCCGCCATATAAGATCGAAGCTGCTCAACTCCGTCTTTACTGGCTGAGGGTGGTACTGAGTCTTTTTTGCACTCAATAATGATCCAAATATTTTCCTGATTGTGTTGATCCCCCTCACGGAAAATAGCCAGATCCACTCGAACAGTCTTACTACCCTGCTTAACTGGATACTCAACCTCGATCTGTTCTGGCAAATAGCCCAATTCCAGCACCAATCGACGCTCGATGTTCTGGCGAACATATTCTTCGGGCGTATCATTACGGGTTTTCTGGTCTATGAAATCACAGACCTTGCCATCTGGAAGTGTTGCTACAAGCTTGGACATTGCCCTCCCCCACAAAGAAAATTTACCTTCCTTAATGTTTTACCGGTAAATGATCTGCTATGACCAACTGCTTATTTTAAATTTACAGGCTGGAAGAACTGATAGCGGGTCAACCGTTGGCCGTCAACCCAGACCAAGTTGATCGGCGATCGCACTGACCCGCTATCATGAACCTTGAATAATATTATTAGTCTAACTCTCGGTCGGGTGCAGTGATTGGTTAGATCGCTCCTAATTCTTACCTATAATCTTGTCATACTCGGAGTGCGACCCAACCCAGAACCAAACTATCTTTTCTTCATCTGACTTCTTAATCCCTAATGCTCGCCATCCAATGCCGACTCTGACTGACCAGATTTTTTCTCTTGGTTTCACCTCTTTGAACTCTAGGCTGGGGTGAAATGGATTTTCTTTCCAAATCTCGTAATTTTTCTTGGCTGTTTCTTGTACCCTTTGCGGCAAACTGAGAAAAAGTTGACGAAACCTCTTGGTTCTGGCTGACTTCATTCTTCTCCAAAGCCTTTATCTTCTGTTCTCCCCTCTTGTTCTTCTATCAGGGCTTCCTGTGCCATTGTTATTAAAGCTCCCAATTCCAGATCTTCGTTAGAAAGGCTTTGCTGCCATTTTAATTCACTTTCAATGTCTTCCAGCAATTGTTGAGCAAGTTCATCCTGAAGAGACTCTGGCAGTTTCTGGATTTCTGTGAATGCTTTTTGCAACAGAGTAGTCATATTTTGTTAATGTTTTACAGGCATCGGACTATTTTACCACCTCCCGAGTCGAGTCATCCCACCATAACCTCACGGATTACTGCTCCGGGTAGAAGGTCGATAGCATCAGGTTGTAAATAAAGCTCGATCGCCTCCTGTATATTGTTGAGAGCTTCCTCTTGTGTAATAGTTACTAATTCTGTACGCAAATATTGCATCTAGAATTAGCTTTGTACGCTTTGACCCGTACTGGGTTAACTACGAACCTCTCTATCGGATTCCCGCTAAAGGCGGCCTCTCCGACTACCTTTCTTCCAATATTTAA
>NZ_JADBUZ010000121.1:0-2613 GCF_020245305.1 Microcystis sp. M20BS1
GGTTTGGATAGTAAAATCTACTCCATGACCGCTAAGGTCAGCCGCGGTCTGCGTAGTTGGTGTGACACCATGGTTAAATCCAAAGGTGTTATGAAGAGTATGGCCCGCGCCGGCGATGTGGTCGTTGGTAAGATCAAGACTAGCTATAGCCCCTTGCTCCATAGCCCTGATGGCGTGCCTGTAATTCTCATGCACCCCCATTGTCCTATGGTGCGTATGCTTGGCATCGAAGAAGGTCAGGTTATTGGGATACAACGTACTCCTATGGGCTTCGTCCTATGCGGCCGCGTCAAGTTCTCTACTACTGATGCCTTCATCGCACACTACACAGTCAACCCTCTCCTATGGCACGCCGTTAACGAAGGTGATGCTGATGGTGATCAGTGCGGCGGCATTAATGCTCACAAGTATGGCATCGATACTGATAGTGCCCTCACTATCAATGATAGTCTCATGGGCATGGGTGGCTACTTCTACTGCTACGAAGCAGATGACCTGCCGTTCTTCGCCTTCATGAGCTATGAAGATAAGATGGGCAAGAAATCCCTCACTAAGTGGAATAAGCCTGTAGCTACTGCTATCGCTGTCGATAAGTACGTCAGCGACGCTGCTGAGGTGCATATGCACTACAAAGTGGCCGTAGGTGTTGGCTATGGCATCTGCTCCGCACTTGCCTTCCAGGCATGGGATAGTATGTACCGTACTAGCGGCGTCGATACCGACGCACTCAAGGCGTGTGTTATCGCCTGGCGTTTCGTCTATGAAAGCATGGGTCTCGGGGGCTATACCCCTGAGGCTAAGATCTTCATGGCTACCTTAGTGCAAGCAGCTCGCGCCTGGGCTGCTGGCGTATCTATGTATAAGTCGTTGCAAGACGGGTTATACTACTCTGCCAACTCCACTAAGCTTGCGGATACGGATCGCCAAGGAGGTGGTGTACCTCCTGCTCGGGTTATGGCTAACCTTATGCCTACTAAACTAGCTAAGGAGCCCGCGGTAATCTACCATCTCATAAAGGCCCGCGCCCGTACTCTCACATACGGCGCTCTCGAACGGGGCAACTTCGCTCGCGAGAGCCTTATCATGTCATCTGCCATATACGGAGCCTTCCGTCGTACTGGCCAGGGCCATGATCCTGTGGTTCCTATGACCCAGGATGACGCAGCCAGTTATGGCGCTGATGATATCGTCCCCGTTAGTGTGTTCGATATGGTAAGTGAGTTCCAACTCTCTAACTATGTCAGGAACCCTCAACTCAAACAGCTGTTGGAAATCGCAACTGCTGTACATCTCGACCTCGGCGACTACAAACTAGAACTCGCTGAAGCTGAAGATCATCCTGATTTCTAATTACAATGGGGTCATATGACCCCTGGGGCCACCTGGCCCCTTTTTCTTTTAGTGGAGCTCTTTACTCCATATGATAGGTAGTATCTGGTATTGCCCATGACAGCGAATGTTACTAGCGGCGGCTTATGCTCGTGACGGCGAATTCTATTAGCGGTGGCAATAAACTATCTGTTGGGTACTCCCTAAGCACCCAGCAAGAGCTGCGTTAGTTTCATTAGCCACTCCCTTTCAGAAGAGCTATTGTCGCGATAGCTACCATAGCTATACTAGCCACTCCCCAACGGAGGAGCTTATGGTACTCGAGCTGCTCCCCAGCGGAGAGCCTACAGGGCTCGAGCTGCGAAAGTAGCCAGTGCCATTCCCCAACAGAGGGGCTTGTGTCGCACTAGTCGTGATAACTACTATAGCTGCACTAGCTGCTCTAGCCACTCCGTTGGGGAGGGCCTATGGTACTCGAGCTGCGAAAGTAGTCGATACCACTCCCCAACGGAGGGATATAACCTCTAATTACTCATTATTACCTATTAGCTAGCCATGAGAACACAACGCACCACCAAAACCACCGCAGGAACCACTACTACTCTATCCCCTATAGAAGCATTCAAAGCATCGGTAGCAGAACCTAAACCACAGGAATCCAAAGCGCAACTGCTTTTCTCAATAGCGTTTACAACTAAGTTCCTTCCAGAACGCTTTTGGAACAAACCATGCTCCGATGGGAGCGTACGGTTAGTAGGCACAGTCGCGCGGACTAACAATATTACCCGTCAGGGTTTCCCAATTGCTAACGACCAGCTTGTTGATATGACAGTTGAAGTCCGGGTAAGACCGGACCAATTTGAGATTATCTCTGATGGCGCTGAAGGCATGGTAGGAGCGGGCTTATCCGTTCTCTTCGAGGTCGGGGAGCCCATCTTATCCGAACTCACCGTAAAGGGTGAGGAAACCAATACCATTGTCTTCTACGCATCCTCCTTATTAGGCATGGAGGTCAATCATACTTCCATTAGCGGCCGAGGCTTTGATTCAAAGAATGAGATGGATAACTGGTTCTCAAAAGCGCGGTCTCAGAATAATGATCGGCAGAAGCGCCGGCAAGTAGAGCGCACTGCTCGGCTACAAGCAACACAAGCTGCACAAGCTGCTGCCGCTGCTGCAAATAACGATGCAGAGTGGGTGGCGACGACCCCTGCCACAAGCACCAATCCTATGGAATAAGAATCAGCTGACCTTATCGGAGGTCGGCTGATATACGCCTCTCTA
>NZ_JADBUZ010000122.1:0-32215 GCF_020245305.1 Microcystis sp. M20BS1
ATTGGGGAAAAAACCAAAAAGTTTAGCAGCACCTCCCAAGACGGCCACCACCAAAGCGATGAGAATCCCCCGGTTGGTAAATTCCTGATAACCAACCCGTGTAGTTAATCCCTCGATTTTCTCGTCTAATACTTTAATATCGCCTTTTAACTCGGCTTTGAGTTCGGCCTGTCCGATTTCTAATTTTGTGAGACGTTCATCGATTTTATCGATTTTACTCTCAATCCTTGTCAGGATAGCTTCTAGGGAATAAGTTACAGTTTCGTTGGACATTTGCTAAACTCCTATGGGGTTTTCGGGTTTTTTGAGCAGCTATTTATTATGATCATAAAGCTCGTAGCCTTGCCTAGTAGCCACTTCTAGTTACTTCATTGTCATAAATAAGGGACTTGCGCTTTGATAATGTACCTTTTGGGCGAACGCAGTTCGCCCCTACATTGTGGACAAAATCCGTCTTTGGCTATAAAGATAAAAGCGGTCGCCCCAAAATTGGCAATAATGTCAGGATTACCGCCGGCGCTAAAGTCTTGGGAAATATTACCATCGGCGATAATGTCACCGTGGGCGCAAATTCAGTGCTAGTCAAGGATATTCCACCTAATTGCGTGGTGGTGGGTATTCCCGCTCGTATTGTTAAACCGGACGGCGTTAAAGTAGATGAAAAATTATAAACGTTGACTTAAAATATATTCGGCAATTGCCAGATCTCCGGGGGTAGTAATTTTTAAGTTAGTTTCTTCACCGACGACAATTTTGACGGGAAAACCACATTTTTCTAATAAGGCGGCATCGTCGGTGACTTCCCAAGCTAATTTTCGGCCCTGTTCATGACATTCTTTTAATAATTTTACCTGAAAACCCTGGGGCGTTTGGGCCGCCCACAACCGAGATCGATCGGGTGTATCCTTAATCCAACCCTTGCTATCGACAATTTTAATCGTATCTTTCACCGGAACCGCCGCTATGAAACCCTGACAAGTGGCTAAAGCGACAGCACAGCGATCGAATAATTCGGGGGTGGCTAAACATCGCGCCCCATCGTGAATTAAAACCGTCTCAGCCCCCTCTGGCAGGGCTTGTAAGCCATTGTAAACCGATTTTTGTCTGGTTTCGCCTCCTTGTATGATTTGCACGGGTTTAAGGGCATTTATGGCGGTTATAATTTCTCGGATCTCCTCAAAGTCTTCCGGTTGTGCCATGATGCCAATCCAGATAATTGCCCTGGATTGCATGGCAGCCAGCAAAGTCCAAGCGAGGAGCGGTTTTCCGTGCAGGGTGAGCAGTAACTTGTTGCGATCGCTGCCCATCCGTTTACCCATTCCCGCTGCTGGAATTAACAAATACATATTTTTTTCAGGTAAAAAGTTAAGAATTCAATAGATTTGGTCTTTGATCCCCCCTTAATCCCCCCTTGATTAGGGGGGTGCCGATGATTGTTAATAGCTTAAATAAGCCCAAAACTCTCCCTCTTAAGAGAATAAATCGAGGGGAAAGTGACCATAAGTACCGACTAATTGATCATTTTCTGATTGACAAGAAACCAGGACACCGCGATAGGTTCCCGTATAAGAATCGAGATAGGAAGCTTGTCTTTGGGTATTATATTTAATATACACCGCTCCCTGTTCTGGCTGGTCTTCTGGGAGACTATTAGGCAGGGGGTATCCTAGGGCTTGTAGATAACCTTTCAGAGCTTTAAATCCCTCTTCATTGTTATCGGCACAGATACCTAAATTAATTGATTCCGAACCTTGGTTAACCAATAAAATTGCCTGTCTTAGAGCTTCTTCTTCTTCATGAGATTGGGCAATTTTTAGTTTAATACATCCATATTCTTTTAGGAGTTTCAAAGCTTCTTCAATAGACATGAGCGGTTAGATAGGCGGGGCTAAAGATAAAAAATAAGCTGATGCTGCTGTCCTTAACGACAAATTCCCAAGTAAAAAAGCCCTAAATCATTGGGGTTTAGAGATAGGAAAATTTTGCATTGGTCTTAATCGTAAGATCGCCAATTTCGATCATATCAGGTTGGGGACAGGAAAATTTATCGGGGTTGTTTGATTGCTCCATTTTGTGCGGGCATTTCACGCGCTGCTTTTTGATAGCTGAAGTAAGCACGGCTCTCCTAGGTTTGGTGGGTAAAATGTATTCTAGGATACATTTCTCAAGAGCGAGGGGGTGGAACGAACCACAAAGACACAAAGGACACAAAGATCGATCGATCATTATGTAAGTTAAACTGATCACACAGAACCTAGAAGAGCCTAAACTTTTTCTAGAGCTTTTTCTTCGCTTGTTTCAGAGTCTTGCAGTTAAATTTCCGCCACGGCTCTTTCGATTAAACGACGAGCCAGGGTTTGAATGCCGGTATGTTCATAGTAATTAGTCGTCATATCGAGAAATGCCCCAACATACACCAATTTATCGGCAGAAAAGTCGATAAATCCCTGAATTTTGCTCAATAATCCCTGCTGGCTCAAATCGCGATCGCTGACAAAACTACTCATCCAACCTTTAGTCGAGTCGAAACTTTGACCGATAAAGTCTAATTTTCTGGCAGTATTTCCCCCCGGAATCAATTCTTTAATACTGCCGAAAGTGGAGTTAGATTCTAAGTCTTCTGGGTGGAGAATACTGAGGGTGGATTCCACTTTGCGGATAAAACTGCCCCCCAGAGGAATCAAACCATCCAAACAAACTAACGCCGCCATCCGCATCAGGGATTCGCCGCTATAATCTCCCAGAGAAGTGACGAAATCCCCGATACTATCCCCCGGAATGCCATTAATTTGACAAAAAGCGACTAATTCAGTCACTAATTTCAAGGTTAGATCGATGGTTTGCGCTTTTTCGGGGGCAGGGGTTAATCTTTCGATTAAACCGCCCATGAGGGGAATTTTACCACCGACGGCATTAGCAAGAGAGGCGGTGGCTAGGGCATTATCGGCGCTGTCGATGGTTTGGTAGAGCCAGAGCGCCCGTTGATAGCCCTGGGATTTATCATTAAACAACCAAACGGCTCGATCGCCAATCTGTTGGATCATGCTTTCGTCGGTTTCGCCGGTGACTTTGATAATCGTATTTTTAAACCCGACTAGGTTATCCCACTCTCCCGGCACCACATAATCAAGGGTTTTGAGAACTTTGACGGTGAGATTATTAGTCGGTAATTCGTCCACCAGTTCAAAAATTGGCTTACTCACGGATGTCTCCTTACTTTAATTTTGCTAAACCATCTAAATCGAACTTAGCTAACCAAGCTTGGCGATCGCTGGCGGTAAAATCTGGCTCCCGCGATAAAACCTTGACTTGATAGCGATTATTGACTAAAACGGCGGTGGCAGTTGCACCCTGTTCCACAGAGGGAAAACCTTTAATTGTGGTTTGACTGTCTTGGAATTTATTGGCTGCGGCGGGATTATTGCTAATGTCAGATATGGCTAACATAGCCAGAACTTTGCCATCTTGCTTCAGTTTTGCCTCAGCAAAGCCTTTTTTCTCCTGGGTATAGACGCGCTCGTATCCTCCCCCAGAAGGCGGGAAAAACCGATTAAAACTGCCGCCAGAGGTGGATTCTTTCACCACTGCCGCCGCCCCGCGAGCGGTACTTTCCTGTTGCGCCCGGTCAAATTGCGAGGGAGCTTTAGCACAGGAAGTTACTAGCAAAAGTGTCGCTAATACCCCTGCTATCAAGATTTTGCCAAATCGAAAGCTCATAGTTCTCTTAATTAAAACTTGCTCATGTTTGTTTGTAGTATATCTCTCGCTTATTGCTTATTATTGTTAAGTTTTTCTAGATTCTCTCACACCAGACCGGGAAAAACAGAAAATCAGCAAAATTCAAGTCATTAACGAAGGCAGGGGGCAGTCCCGATGAAAAAATTTTCACCCCCACAGATGAAAGAGGTTTCTTTCCCTACACCCCACACCCTACACCCTGCCCCCAGGAAAACCTTTTTCGGCAAACCCCAGCTACAGTCCCGCAATTGCCCCTCGCGCCATAGATGCGATCGCTTGTTCCGTGGCCCGGGGTAGATGATAATATTTACCCCCAGCTTTTAGGGCTAATTCTTTGGCAAAACCAGTGGAGACGAATTTTTTCTCTGTATCGATAACCAGCAGTTTGATGCCTAAAGAGCGAATTTTAGCGGCAATATCGAGCAGTTCTGCCTTAATATCGGGTTTTTCCCCCTCCGGAATCGGTTCGCCTAGAGATTTCGCCAAAGGAATATTACTTCTACCGTCGGTAATCGCCACAATCACCACTTGACCGATATCCCCCGATAAACGGGCATTCATCCCCACATGAACCCCTTGGGTTAAACCGTGAGCTAAGGGGGAACCGCCACCACAGGGCAGGGTTTCTAGACGTTTTTTCGCTAGGGTAATCGATTTGGTCGGCGGCAATAGTACATCTGCTCGCTCACCCCGGAAAGGAATCAGGGCAATCTGGTCGCGATTTTCGTAAGCTTCCGTTAACAGACGCATAACCGCACCTTTGGCCGACTGCATCCGATTCAGGGCCATGGAACCGGAGGCATCAACCACAAAGACAATTAAAGAACCGGCCTTGCGGGCCAGCCGTTTTGAGCGCAGATCCCCTTCTTCTATAATCACATGACGTTCGGGATTTCTTAAGCGACGGGCTTTTTGATAGGGTGCGGCCGCCCGGAGAGTGGCATCGACGGCGACTCTTTTCACCTTGCCCCGGGGTAACATCGGCTTAATATAACGTCCCCTATCTTCCGAGAAAATCAGGTTACGCGCCCCCGATTTCCCCTGACGCTGGGCCATCTGGGCAAAATACAGCACACTAGGATCCAGTAAAACCCCTTCCGGGTCGAAAACAAATTCTTCCGGCAGATTATCGGGCTGTTCCGGTTCTTTTTCCTCCTCTTTCTCCTCCTCTTTTTCTTCCTGTTCCTGCTGGTTTTCGTCTTGGGGCGGTTCCGGTGGTGGCGGTGGTGGCGGTGGGGGCTGTTGTTCCTGTTCCGGAGGTGGTGGCGTAATCAGCGATCGAGGTACAATAACTAATTCGACGGCTCTTTTTAAGTCATCGGCACTGACTAAATCCCGACCTTCTAAAGCGGCGGCGGCCTTGGCTACTCTCACGGCAAAAATCTCGGCGCGATGACCTTCTACCCTACCGCGCACCGCTTCTTCGACTAGATAACTAATTTGTTCGGGTTTAATTTTTACCTCTTTTAACCATTCCCTGGCTAGGATAATTTCGGTTTTTAGATCATCGATTTCTTGGGCATATTGGGCGATAAAAGCGGTGGGAGAAACAGCATACTCGATCGCCTGATTGACGGCGGTTACTCGTTGGTCTAAACTAAGGACACCATCGGCGGAAAGCGCAATGGCAATTCTATCTAATAAATGGGTTCGTAAATCCCCTTCTTCTGGGTTATAAGTAGCGATCAGGATTGGTTTACAGGGATGTTGAAAACTGATGCCTTCCCGTTCGATTTGGTTGCGTCCTTCGCTTAAAACTGTGAGTAATTGGTTAGCAATTTGGTCATCGAGTAGATTAATTTCATCGATGTAGAGAATTCCCCGATGGGCGCTGGCTAATAAACCGGGTTGAAAGACTGGTTCCCCCTGTTTCACCGATTCTTCCACATCGACGGAACCCAATAAACGATCCTCGGTGACTCCCAGGGGAATCTGCACGAAAGGGGCCCGGATAACTTCCGTGGGGACCTCTCCACTGCTATATTCTTCTTTAGTGCGATCGTCCCATTCGTCGGCATTGTTGGGATCACAATTAAAGACATTACCTGCGATAATTTCGATCGGTGGCAGTAAGGAATGTATCGCTCGCGCCATGACTGATTTGGCGGTTCCCCGACGACCGGCAATTACCACACCCCCCAGGGCGGGATCCACGGCAGCTAAGAGTAGGGCTAATTTAATCGCTTCTTGGCCGACAACGGCAGTCAGGGGAAAATTGAGGGTCAGAGTGGGCATAGATCTAGATTCAGGCGGCCAAATTCTAGTGTAAAACAGAAGCTCCCTGGTCTGGCGCTTTTCCCCTTTTGATTCCCGAACTCAGATTTTAAGTAGGTAGGCGTTAAAAATTATCAGACACCCCCCTTATCAAGGTAGGGCTGTTTCATTCTCCCATCAGAATATCAAAAGTAAAAGCGATCGCTGTCTTTGTAAAATGAGTATGTACTCTCAGACAATTTCAAGAGAGATAGGCTTTTAGTGGCTTGAGAAGAAGCTTTATCAATTTATTCATAATAAATATTGGCAGAGGATTAAAGATTAGTTATTGTAACTAACTCTTTTGATTAGAAAAAGATAAACTTGAGAATCTTCAGTCAAATTTATTGACTCAAAATCAGCTGTACTTAATTTAAATAAATCAACCCTAGGGAGCAGAGAGCTTTTTTCAATGCTCAGTCAACAGTAAAAAGTAATCAGTGAACTGAAAACTCAAATCTGACACCTGCTAACGGCTAACTGCTAACTGATAACTGAGAAAACGGTAGCAATTTCTACCAAAAGTCCCAGTAAAATTCGTTATTGTCATAAGGTCATGACAAAATGTAATTAAAACCAGAAAGAATGCGGATCGAGCAATTGCAAGCCTTTTTAGCCGTAGCCGATACAGGCAATTTCGGTCAAGCTGCCCGCCAGTGTGGAGTCACCCAATCGACTATCAGCCGCCAGATTCAATCCCTAGAAACCGATTTGGGCTTACCTCTTTTCCATCGTACCGCCCAAGCGAAATTAACCATTGCTGGCGAGAAATTACTGCCCCGGGCGAAACGAATTTGTCAAGAATGGACGAATGTTCACGAGGAAATCACTGACCTACAGGCGGGAAAACAGCCAGAATTGTGCGTGGCGGCGATTCATTCCGTGTGCGCCCACTATTTACCGCCGATTTTGCCGAAATTTTGTGCTGAATACCCAGAAGTGCAGTTAAGAGTTACAGCTCTGGGCAGCGATCGCGCATTAAAAGTGCTGCGGGATGGTTTAGTAGATCTGGCCTTGGTAATGAATAATCGTTTTCTCACCTCTAGCCCAGAGATGGTGGTAGAAATATTATACGAAGAAGCGATCGAAATTCTCATGGCCGCTAATCATCCCCTTGCCCAATACAAAGAAGTGCCATGGTCGGAATTAATCCCCTATCCGCAAGTGGTTTTCAAAGATGGCTACGGAATGCAAAGATTAGTACAAGAATGGTTTTCCCGTCAGGATGCCCACCTAAAAACTGTCATGGAATTAAACACCCTTGATGCTTTTCGCGGTGTGGTGCGTCAGGGTAATATTATCGCTCTTCTGCCTCAATCTGCCCTGATGGAAGCGCGTAGCGATGCCACCCTCGCCATTCGTCCTCTTGCTTCCCCTAGTGGCGAAAATCCCCATCTTAACCATGGTAAATTTAGTCATCGTCTCACCCGTCAGGTAGTCCTTGTCACCACCAGCGATCGCCTACAGATACCACCGATCGCTCATTTTTGTCAATTAGTGCGGCAAATGAATCAAAGTGTGGTTAAAAGCTTAGAAAATCACCCTGTCCAGCCTTAGCAATTCCCATCAATCCCATTTATCCTTTATTTTCTTCCTTGAGATGAGCGATACTTTTCGAGAATTATTAAAAGCGATCGGTAGTGGCACCCATACGGGCAAAAATCTAACCCGTCCCGAAGCGGCGATGGCCACCAAGATGATGTTAACCCAAGAGGCAACCCCAGCCCAAATCGGCGCTTTTATGATTGCCCATCGCATTAAACGCCCCACCAGCGATGAGTTAGCGGGAATGCTTGATGCCTACGCCGAGCTTGGTCCGCAAATAACCCTAGAATCAGCCTCTTTTCAGCATCCGATCGCTATTTTTGGCAATCCCTACGATGGACGCTCTCGCACTGCCCCGGTTACTCCGATCACTACTTTAATCTTAGGGTTGGCGGGGGTTCCCGTAGTCCTGCACGGGGGCGATCGAATGCCGACTAAATACGGTATTTCCCTCAGGGAAATCTGGCAGCAATTAGGAGCAGATTTTAGTCAATTATCCTTAGCAGCAGTGAAAGACTGTTTAATCACCACAGGATTGACTTTTTTCTATATTCCGCGCCATTTTCCCCTAGTACAGAATTTTGTCACCTATCGGGAGCAAATCGGTAAACGTCCGCCCATGGCCACGGTAGAGTTAATGTGGTCGCCTTTTGTGGGTAATATTCATCAGATATCGGGTTTTGTTCATCCCCCCACCGAGGATCGTTTTCGCGAAACTTTCGCTCTGAGAAATATCTCTCACTTCACCACCGTGAAAGGATTAGAGGGGAGTTGTGATTTAGCCTGTAATCGGACGGCGATTATTGGTCTGGGAAATCCCACCGATACCCCTTCCTTTCAGCGATTTTTCCTAAATCCTCGCGATTATGGCTTCTGTCCCTCGGATTATCCCCTCGAATCTTTAGAGATGCTCACCGCTAAATTAAAGGGTTTATTAGCTGGAGAAAATAACGAATTAACCGACGCGGCAATTTTTAACGGTGGTTTTTATCTTTGGCGCTGTGGAATTGCCCCAGATATCCCCACGGGTTTCCAGCAAGCAGAACAATCTTTACAGTCAGGAAAAGCCCTGGCTAAACTAGAACAAATCTGTAATTATCTGGAAAATCAGGAATAGATAGGAATAAGGCTGTAGGGGAAATTACTTCTAAATCAATCATTAATTTGAGAAGTTGGGCCAAGAAGGTAAACCCCAGACTTGGTGTAACTTCTCGGTTTAAAGATCAATGCTTTTGAAAAAAAATTTTCCCGACTGCATCATTTCCGCGCTCAAGGGGGAAAACCATGACTACGGTGAACGATTTAGAAGTTTCTAATTCCTATCACAGTCGCCCGTAGAGAAGCCACCATGTCTGCAATTAACCCCTCGACGCTCGAAACTAAATTTATCTCCCCCTCTTTTTCTGTCCTAAAATTGAAGGAAAACTCGATCGACCTAGATGAAGATTTTCTCGGCAGTGATTTAGAAGATAATTTAGTATCTAGTCCCCAAAAAAGCTACAGCAACCGTACAACTACCGATTTAGTCCGTTTATACCTACAAGACATTGGCAGAGTGCCTCTACTCAAACGAGACGAGGAAGTTGAACAAGCGCAACGGGTGCAGCGTCATCTGTCTTTACTGAAATTGCGCGCCACTGCCGTTAAACAAGGTGATACACAAGTACAGCAATTTGTCAAGTTAATTAAGATTTGCGATCGACTGACCGCCCTTCGGCTTCTCTCAGGGTCAACTCGATCAGCCCATCGTCCCTCCCTAGAAATTTGGGCAGAAACTGCCCAAATCACCGTGTCTGAGTTAAAAAATGCTTTGAAAGCGGGAAAACAGCGTTGGGCGCATCTAGCGGGCTTAGAAGTGGAAGAATTGGAAGAAATTATCGCCCTTAGTACCTGTGCCAAAGAACAGATGATCAAGGCCAATTTACGTCTGGTGGTGTCGGTGGCCAAAAAATATCAGAATCGCGGTTTAGAATTATTGGATTTGATTCAAGAGGGAACCCTAGGTTTAGAATGCGCCGTCAAGAAATTTGACCCCACCAAAGGCTATCATTTTACTACCTATGCCTACTGGTGGATTCGTCAAGGAATTACGAAGGCGATCGCGACTCAAAGCCGGATTATTCGCTTACCGGTGAGTATTACCGAAAAACTCAACAGAATTAGGAAAACACAACGGAAAATCTCACAAATGCGCGGTCGTACTGCGACCGTAGAGGAAATTGCCCAAGAGTTAGGGATGACTCCTGAAACTGTGCGGGAATTGTTGATGAAAGTGCCACGTTCGGTTTCCTTAGAAATAAAAGTGGGTAAGGAAAAAGATACGGAATTAATAGACCTTTTGGAAACTGAAGAAGTGTCTTCAGAAAATCGTCTTGTCTATGAATCTTTGCAAAGAGATATGAGAGAATTATTGGCAGATTTAACCACTCGCGAACGAGAAGTGATTGAATGGCGCTATGGTTTTCTCGATGGTAAATCCCATTCCTTGGCTGATATCGGTCGCATCTTGGAATTATCCGGGGAAAGGGTGCGAAAAATTGAGTTGAAAGCGTTGCAAAAACTGCGTCAATCCGGGCGACATCATCAAATTCGCGATTATTTTGAAGCTTTGAGTTAGTTAGATCACCAACAGAAGAACCCTATTAGGGAGTTAAATACTCCCTGATAATATCCACTAGAAACCCGATCATCGGGCATTTGGTAGCCACATAAATCCCACCAATGCCCAAAATATTGCCGTCGGATTAATACGTCCAATTTTGTTTCGTCTGTAGGGTGTAGGTTCCGTCGCGCACATTGACTCGATGGGGGATCAGCTTCAGGTCTCGGAAGATATTAGCTTGGTGTTGTAGGGCCGTCAGAGAGCGATCGTCGATCGGGATAATGGCACGTTCAGAGGCCCGTTGTTCAAGATTAGTGATGATCGCTGGATCGATCTCGTGGTGAGCTGCCAAGCGTCTAGTCGCCTCTAACTCCTGTTGTTTCGCCCAAGCACCTGCCTCGTTCACTTCTTCTAAAATCACCTTCAGTACATCGGGATAATCCCGCACCAATTCGGGAACTGCATAATAATAGGTCGGCACTTCTAGAGAGGCGTTTTCCCCAAAGATACCCCCTAGATCGGCCACCGATCTTCCCGGATAGGTGCGCGTCTCGGTGGGGGAATAGGGAACCCACACCACCCAAGCGTCGATCTCACCGCGACGGAAAAGCGCCAGTGCTTCCGGTTGGGTTGCATACACCGGTTCGATATCGTTTAATTCTAGATTCACTCTCATCAGGGCGCGGATAAGGACGTAATGGGCGCTCGAACCTCGATCGAAGGCGATTCTTTTTCCTTTTAAATCCGCCAACGTCTCTATTGGCGAATCCTCTGGCACGAGAATCGCCTGACCTTTCGGGGCGGTATATTTTTCCTTGGCTACCCGGACGAAGACGTGTTCCGCCGCTTGGGAGAAAATACTCGCCGTACCGCCACCACCGCAGAAATCGATCGTTCCGTTGCTCAAGGCCTCGATCAGAGAGGAAGCGGCCAGAAAACTCGTCCACGTTACCGTCACCCCAAAGGGTTTTAAGCGTCTTTCCAGAAAGGCCTGGGCGCGGAGAACTTCCAGATTGGTCATACCCTCGGGATAGCCGATCTTGAGGGTTCCTAACCGCCGCGCTTGTTTGGCGAGGGGAGTGATATCGGAGGGGGTCGAGCGCTTGAACCAGCGATCGATCGCGATACAGAAGAGAATTCCAGCGATAAATAATCCCACGGTTTCCAATAGCCGGGGAGTGGTATTTCGGGGGAATTTAAAGCTATCGACGAGGTTCAGAATCGGGTTATCCGAGCGAGAATTTTGACCGACGGCGATCGTGTGGGAAAATCCAGCCAGGAGAAAGCTCCCGACCAGGCTGGTAACAAAAAGCACCGCAGGACGAACTGCCCGCCAATTTCGCCACGGTTTCCAGAGACACTTGATCGAACGGTGGAGCATGGGATTTCTCGCAGAAAACAAGATTTATCGTCGGGAAAGGAGACAAGAGGGAAGGGTTTCCCAGCTTGATCCCTTCGACTTGGCTCAGGGCAAGCGGGAGAGGTTCCATTAGTTTTATCTACATACTATAGAAATCCACGACTCCTAGATTGTGTAACAAAGTACATTTATAAATGTATTGAAAATGATATAGTCTTAAAATGAAATTGCGCCCGCATTTGAGAGATCGAGGTGGTATGGATGGATTGGTTGATCGAAATCGTCAAAATCGCGGTGGCCACCGGCATAGCCACCACCTTCGACGACAATATTTATCTAACTGGCTTCTTTAGCGAGGTAAATCGTACCTTTCGCCCGGTTCACGTCGTCGTCGGCGAGCTAGTCGGGTTTACGGTCTTGGTATCGGTTAGCTTGATGGGTTTTCTACTCGGCTTAATCATCCCACCGATTTATATCGGTCTTCTCGGAATCTTGCCGATCCTCATCGGTGTGAGAAATTTACTGACGTTAAATCGGGATAACGAGAGGGAAACCGCAGATCACAAGGTGAATTTGCAAAGAAACGCCCAATTTCATGGATTCGCCTCCCGCAGACTATCCCTCGCTCAAGTCCTCAGAGATCGCCAAACCTATAAAGTTTCCGCAGTCACGATATCCAATGGCGGCAATAATCTCGGTATCTACATTCCCCTATTCGCCAATAGTACCGTGGCGCAGTTAGCTGTCATCATCCCGATCTGCTATCTAATCGTTTGTACTTGGTTATTTCTCTCCTATAATCTAACCCGCCAACCGGGGATCGCGGTCGTCCTCAGCCGTTATGCGAGTAAGCTTTTCCCTTTTGTGCTGATGTGGTTGGGGCTACGGATTATTCTCGATAACGGCTCCTATCGCCTGTTGATTCCCATCGGGTAAATTAGACCCCCGTAAAAATCGCCAATCTCCGGCTCCCACGGGAGTCAAAATTCAGGAAGAGAGAAGAAAAAATTAGTTGGTTTAGATCAACCTTATCGAGAAAATCCCGATGAATGTATCACTGTTGTCAATTCGATCGCTGTTTCGTCGCTTTCGTTCCTTATCGGGGAGGAGCTTCCTTTCCTTCCTGTTAGTGGGACTGTTGGCAAGTATTGCCCTCGCCTCCTGCGGGGGGATCGGCTCAAAACCGGAGGTGAAACTGAATCTCGTTTCCTTCTCGGTCACAAAAGCCGCCCACGACCAGATTATCCCGAAATTCGTCGAGAAATGGCGGAAAGAGCATAACCAAAAAGTCATTTTCCAGCGGAGTTACGGCGGTTCCCTGGCCCAGGCCGATGACGTGATCGCAGGGAAACAAGAGGCGGACGTGGTACATCTGGCCCTTCCCCTCGACGTGATGCGGATATCTCAAGCTGGCCTGATTAATCGCGGTTGGGAAGATCGGGTGCCGCGGCGGGGGGTGGTGAGTCACTCGGTTGCAGCGATCGTGACGCGGGCGGGAAATCCGAAAAAGATTCAATCTTGGGCGGATCTGGCTAGAGAGGACGTTACGGTTCTATCCGCCGATCCGAAAACTTCCGGGATCGCTATTTGGCAGTTATTAGCCCTCTGGGGTTCGGTGACGCAAACGGGGGGCGAACCGCAACAGGCATGGGATTTTGTCCGCCGGATCTATCAAAAGATTCCCACCCTAGCTAGGGACGCACGGGACGCCAGCAATGCCTTTTTCCAAGAGGGAAAGGGCGATGTTTTAGTCACCTACGAAAACGAGGTAATTCTAGCGGCAAGAAATCAACCAGATACCAATTACTTAGTCCCCCCGGTCAATATCTCGATCGATAATCCCGTGGCGGTGGTGGATAGAAATGTCGATAAACACGGCACGCGAGAGGTGGCCGAGGCCTTTGTGAATTTCCTCTATTCCGAGCCGGCACAACAGGAATTGGCCAAATTAGGCTATCGCTCGGTCAATCCCTTCGTGGCCAAGGATGAAGGACTACAATTTCCGCCGATCAAGACCCTTTTCAACGCCCAAGATCTCGGCGGTTGGACGTTGATCGAAAAGGAATTTCTGGCCAATAACGGCATCTTCGAGCAGATTAAAAACCAGTCGGCTTCCTAACATTTTTCCCGCTTTAATCTATGAAATTCTCTCATTATTTTTTCCTAATCTCCCTTCTGATGGCCAGTAATTTGATCGCCGGTTGCGGTCGCCCGGCCGACTCGGCCGAGAAAGAAGCGCCAGTCTCGATCGACGGAGGTGCGGTGGGTTTCGCCCTCTCCCTCGCCGTTGCCGAAGAATATCAAAGAATCCATCCCGAAGCGCGGGTAAGCGTCGCCACCAGTGGAACCGGGGGCGGTTTTAGTAAGTTCTGCGCCGGAAATCTCGACATTGCCGGGGCATCGCGGGTGATCCGGAAAGAAGAGATCGAGAAATGTCGGGAAAACGGCGTGGAATTTCTGGAATTACCGATGGCGATCGACGGATTGGCGGTGATTGTCAATAAAAAAAATCAATTCGCCAAGTGTTTAACGATTAAAGAACTCGATAAAATGTGGAACACCAAAGCGGAGGGTAGGATTACCAGTTGGAAACAGATTAATCCCAAATTTCCCGACGAGAGATTATTACTTTTCGCCCCGCCTTCCGATACGGGAACCTTCGATTATTTCACCCAAGCGATTACGGGAAAACGGAGAAATAGCCGCACCGATTTTACCCCGAACCGCAATCAAAACGCCCTCGTACAGGGGGTGATCGGCAATCCATCCGCGCTTGCGTATTTAGGCATCTCTTTCTATATGCAGAACCAAGATCGATTGAACTTGGTGGCGATCGAAAATAATGAAGGAAAATGCGTCAAACCGGTCCCCATCCATAACGTTCTCCGCAATGTCTATAATCCCCTTTCCCGTCCCCTGTTTATCTACGTCAACAAGAATAATTTAAAAACGAATCCATCCCTGGAAAAATTCGTGCGCTTCTATTTAGAAAATTCATGGAAATGGGTCGATGGCGTGGGTTACGTCGCTTTACCTGATGAGGCCTACGTCAAAACCCTGCGGAAATTCGAGCGCAGGGAAACGGGATCGAAATTCGGCAAAGCTAAACCGGGAGAACCGATCACGAACTTTATCTAAAAAAGGAATTTTGTTAAACCATGACCTTAACCCCGAGTTCTTTCGATAATTCTTTTTTCGCGGCAGATAATTCACTCCTCAAGCGCCCCGGCGAAGATATTCAAGAGAAGATGATCGCGGTCATTCTCTTCGCTTGCGCCTTCGTTTCCGTGGCGACGACGATCGGCATCGTGGCGATTATTTTTAGCGAAACCTGGGGATTTTTTCAAGAGGTATCTTTCGCCCAATTCTTTCTCGATACCCGTTGGACTCCACTGTTCGCCACCCCTCATTTCGGCATCTGGCCGCTAATTAACGGGACATTTTTAACCACGGCCATCGCTATGTCCGTCGCGGTTCCTTTAGGCCTATCTTCCGCGATCTACCTCGCCGAATACGCAAAACCGAACCTAGCGGCGATTTTACGCCCTGCGGTGGAACTTCTCGCCGGGATTCCCACGGTGGTGTACGGGTACTTCGCCCTACTGGTGGTCACGCCCACTTTGCGGAATCTTTTCCCCGTCGAGATTTTTAACGCCCTCAGCGCCGGGTTAATGATGGGGATCATGATCACTCCCACGGTGGGATCGATTAGTTTAGACGCGATCCGAGCGGTTCCCCGTTCCCTGCGCGAGGGTTCCTACGCCCTAGGAATTACCAAGCTGGAAACGATTTTTAAAGTGGTTCTCCCCGCCGCCCTCTCCGGGATCATGGCCTCGATTATTTTGGGAATGTCGCGGGCGGTGGGGGAAACGATGACGGTGTTGATCGCCGCCGGCTCGCAACCCCGGCTTACCCTCAATCCCTTCGAGTCGATCGCCACGATGACCGCTTTTATGGCCGAGATTTCCGGGGGAGATGCGCCCCGGGGCAGTCTCAGTTTTAAAACCCTCTACGCAGTCGGCGCGGTGCTTTTTTTGATCACGTTGGCACTGAATCTGGCCAGTTACTGGATCTCCCACCGTTTTAAAGAAAAATACGATTGATTTGCCATGGTTAAATCCTCTGTTAAGTCCGATACCGTTGAATTTATCGACCATCTGGAACGCCGGGAGGCGATCGGCAAATTCTGCGAGTATCTTTTCCTCTTCGGTTTACTGATCGGTTTGTTCGTTCTGGCGCTGTTGGTGTTGAATATCGCCCACGATGGACTCGGACGACTCTTAACCCCCGGATTCCTCACGGAAACGCCTTCCCGTTTCCCGGAAAGGGGCGGTATCCGTCCGGCGATCATCGGTAGTTTCTATCTGGGAATTATCGTGCTTCTCGTGGCGGTGCCGATCGGGGTCGGGTCGGCTTTGTATCTAGAGGAATACGCCCCGAAAACTTGGTGGACGGCACTGATCGAGGTGAATATCGGCAATCTGGCCGGGGTTCCCTCGATCGTCTATGGTTTATTGGGATTAGCGGTTTTTAACTATCTGCTCAATTTTGGCCCGACGCTGATTTCCGGTGCGTTAACCCTTGCGCTTCTCTCGCTGCCGGTGATTATCGTCACGGCGCGGGAGGCGATCCGGGCGGTTCCCGATTCCCTACGCCAAGCCTCCTACGGTCTAGGCAGTACCAAATGGCAGACGATCCAACACCATGTTTTACCCTACGCGGTGCCGGGGATTCTCACGGGGGTGATTATCTCCGTGTCGCGGGCGATCGGGGACGCGGCTTCCTTAATGGTCGTCGGTGCGGTTAGTTTCCTCACTTTCGATCCTGGTTTATTCCAACGCTTTATGGCACTACCGATTCAAATTTTCAGCTATATCACCCGTCCCGAACCCGGTTTCGCCAATGCGGCGGCGGCCGCGATTATCGTTCTGATCCTGTTAATTCTCGCCCTCAACGCCATCGCCATCTATCTACGTCAACGCTATTCGACACCGAATTAGGGAAGGCAGCAGGCGGGAGGTTAGATAAGTCTATTTAACTTTTTAATTGCCCACTCCTCTACTCCCCACTGCCCTCGAAACACATCTTTAACCATACTCAGGAGAATTTTTACCATGACTACCCACCTTAACGCCGATCACAGTGTTTTCGAGGCGGAAGGAGTGAAAGTTTTTTATAATGGATTTCTCGCTCTTCTGGACGTTCATATTAAAATTCCTGCACGAAAAATCGTCGCCTTTATCGGGCCGTCCGGTTGCGGGAAAAGTACCCTTTTGCGCTGCTTTAACCGAATGAATGATCTGATCCCCGGCGCCAAGGTGGAGGGAAAACTACTTTACCGAAATCAGAATATTTACGATTCGCAGGTCAATGCAGTCAAGTTACGGCGACAGGTGGGGATGGTTTTCCAACGTCCCAACCCTTTTCCCAAGAGCATTTACGAGAATATCGCCTACGCGCCCCGAACCAACGGTTATCAGGGAAATCTGGACGAATTGGTCGAGTATTCCCTGCGGCAGGCGGCGATCTGGGAGGAAGTAAAGGACAAACTGAAAGAAAAAGGAACGGCACTATCGGGGGGACAGCAACAGCGCCTCTGTATTGCCCGTGCGATCGCTATGAAGCCAGATGTTTTATTGATGGATGAACCCTGTTCGGCCCTCGATCCCATCTCTACCCGTCAGGTGGAGGAATTGTGCCTACAACTGAAGGAAAGTTACACGATCGTCACCGTCACCCACAATATGCAGCAGGCATCGCGGATCGCCGACTGGACGGCATTTTTTAACACCGAAACCGATTCGTCCGGGAAACGCCGGGGAAAATTAGTCGAATTCAGCCCCACGGAAGTTATGTTCGGCAATCCGCAAACCGACGAGGCCCGGGAGTATATTACTGGGCGATTCGGGTAATTGAAACGGAAAAAAGGCTGATAGTCTGTTTTTCAAAACCGTGCGCGGTTTTATGCCGAGACACCCATTGCTATGAATAGAAAGGACTGGATTTTCGCTATTTTGTTGGTTTTTGTCCCGATCTCGATCGCTGGGAATTTCCTGCGTTGGGACGTGACGATCGTTTTCCTGAGTGCCTGTCTAGCGATTGTTCCCCTGGCCGCTTACATGGGAAAGGCAACCGAGGAAATCGCCGTCGTGGTCGGTCCTAATCTTGGCGGTTTATTGAACGCCACCTTCGGCAACGCTACCGAATTAATTCTCGCCTACGCCGCCCTCGAAGAAGGTTTGATCGAGGTGGTGAAAGCGACGATTACCGGTTCGATTATCGGGAATCTGCTGCTGGTAACGGGCTTGTCGATGTTTTTCGGCGGCTTACGCTATAAAGAACAGAAATTCCAGCCCGTGACCGCCCGTTTAAATTCCTCGTCGATGAATCTCGCCGTCGCGGCGATCCTCCTACCCACAACCTTTCAATACACCTCCGCCGCAATCCAGGAGAGCGCCCTACAGCGTCTCTCGGTAGCGTTGGCGGCGGTATTAATTTTTGTGTATTGTCTGAGTCTGCTTTTTTCGATGAAGACCCATACCTATCTTTACGAGGTGGGGGGCGCAGCTCTCGATGAAGAGCCAGGAGAAGCCGTAAGCGTAAAAAAGCCGAATCTCTGGCTGTGGGTGGGGATATTACTGCTGGTGACCATCGGGGTGGCGATCGAATCGGAATTATTAGTTAATACCCTAGAGGAAGCCACGCATAAATTAGGATTAACGACCCTTTTCACGGGGGTGATCCTGCTGCCAATTATCGGCAACGCGGCCGAACACGCCACCGCGGTTAGGGTCGCCTTAAAAGACAAAATGGATCTGGCGGTTTCTGTCACCGTCGGTTCGAGTCTGCAAATCGCACTTTTTGTCGCACCCGTCCTCGTGATTGCGGGTTATTTCCTCGGTCAGCCGATGGCTCTCGATTTCGATCCGTTTGAATTGGTCGCCGTCGCCGTCGCGGTGTGGCTGACTAACTCGATCAGTAACGACGGTCGCTCGAACTGGCTAGAGGGTATATTACTCGTCGCGACCTACGCGGTGATCGCCCTCGCTTTCTTTTTCCATCCCGCAGCGGCCTAGGGCGATCGGTCGTGGGAAATACAGTTTCTCGATCGGGATAGGTAGTAAAATTCTCCCGTTCCAGAACCTTTGAAGGAAAAGCCGAACAAGGTTTAACGAACGGACGAACCCGACGGCCATCTTAAGGAAAAAAACCATGATCGAGATTGTGATCGCGATATCTACCGGTGTAGCGGCATTCGTCGCCACCAACCTCGACGATATATTGATCCTGACGATTCTATTCAGCCAAACGGGGAAACTCTTCCGTCATCGCGATATCGTCATCGGTCAGTATATCGGCTTTAGTCTGCTGGTTATTGCCAGTTTAGCGGGGTTTTTCGGGTGTTTTCTCATCCCTACCCCGTGGATTCGCTATCTAGGCCTCGTTCCTGTGATTCTCGGCATCGTTTCCCTTCTCAAAGAAGAGGAGAAGGAGGAAGAGCCGGAGAATGTCGAATTGGACCTAGAGGGTGCGAAAGATTCCCCCTTCGGTGGTTGGTTTGACCCGCGCACCTATAGCGTGGCCGCGTTGACCGTCGCCAACGGCAGCGATAATATCGGTATTTACGTTCCCCTGTTTGCCAGTAGTACCGTGACAAGTCTGATCGTTATCGTCAGCGTGTTTTTGATTCTGGTGGGGGTTTGGTGTGCGTTCGCCTACGGGTTGACCAGTGTGCCGACCATCGCCACTATCCTAACCAGTCAGGGAAGTACCTTTGTTCCCTGTGTGCTGATCGGTTTAGGGATTTTTATCGTCAAAGAAAGTATTCCCCTCACGTTTTTGGCCTTAGCAATTAGTTATCTCTGGGCGATCATCGGTCGCAGTCAGGGACTGGCAAGAAAATAAAGTACCATTTATTTACTAGGCAGAATTATCACATTAAATCTGGTTATTAAAAACTGATTATTTATTTCTCCTTTTGCCTTTTGCCTGTCCTTATAAGTAGCCTATACTCAACGGATTTAGTATCCCATCCCAAGGGGTAATTCTGAGTGGGGTGTAGGGTTAGGAGATTTTAACTCACTGAGAACAACGATTTGATGCGTTGCATTCCAGACGTTTTTGACGTTCTGCTAAGATTGTTTTTAAATTCGGTCTTCCGGTTAAGGTTAATCGCCAAGAAGCCCAAATTTCATAGATAATATCCACTAGAAACCCGATAACCGGCCATTTGGTAGCGGCATAAATCCAACCAATGCCCAAAATATCATAGACTTGGCGAAACACTTCCACATTTTGGAGGATAGTACCATCAGCTAGTACGGCGTGGATTCGTCCCATGGCTGCCGCGAAGGAAATACCGCCATTTTCCTCCGGATTATAGTTTTCGGCGGCAATATCGACAAAAGCAACTAATCCTCTCCCAGCATCCTGTTTTTGCAGAAAATTAACCTCCCGCAAGCAGAGGGGACATTCTCCATCGTAGAGGAGTTTAATTTTCCAAGAGGGCGATCGAGTAGAATTTTCTAAGGTATCAGCAGATTGAGTCGGTAAAGATGACATGATCTTCTAGGGATTCTCTTTTCAGTGAACAGTAAACAGTAAACAGTAATCAGTGAACTGAAAACTCAAATCCGATCACTGACTCCTGACTCCTGATGATTATTTTATGGCAATTCATCAGATTGGATGGGATCACTCTCTATTGGTTCTCGATCATTGCGTTTTGAGAAACCCCAAGCAAAGAGGATAGCAATTAAACTAATCATAATCCATTCCGGCGGCACAAAATCGGGACTAATCACCCGCAACAACAATCTTAAACCCACCAAACCGACGGTGACAAAACCAGCATCTTCTAGGTGGGTGTATTCCTCTAACCAGCGAATAAATAAACCCGCCATAAAGCGCAGGGTAACTACTCCGATCGTACCACCAAGCAGGATCAACCAAGTATCATCGGCCACGGCGATGGAGGTGGTAACACTATCGAGGGAAAAAGCTAAATCGGTAACGGCAATTAGGGGGATAGCTTGCCAGAGAGATTGAAACTTGAGACTATGATGGGTGTGATCCTTGTCTTCAGGGGAGGCAAAGTAATTAAAGACTAACCAGAGCAAATATACTGCTCCCAAAAGTTCAAACTGCCAGTATTTAACCACCCAGGTGGCAGTAAGAATCAAGACCATACGGAGAATATAGGCGAAAACTAAGCCAATATTCAAGGCCTGACGTTGACGCTGATGATCTCCTAATCCCTGTGCTATGGAAGCGAGAGCAATGGCGTTATCTGCTGATAATACCGCTTCTAGGGCAATGAGAACCAACAGAATTAACGGGGTTTTTAGACTAAGGGTTAGAGATGAATCAAGGAGCGAGTCTAACATTGAGGCCGCAGGTAAAAATAAATGTAATCATGGCAATATCTCAGCTTAACGCTTTTACAACTTTCTTTTCTAGGGGAGATAACCGTCATCGGGGTGGGGAGATATGAAGTCTTGTAACGAAATGATGCAGAGAACCCCGATGATGTCGGAAAGTATTGGATGAATATCTTTATGAGGAGATAATCAGCAATGCTTTCTGATACTCAAGTTCTAGTCGCTCTGGTAATTGCTTTAATCCCCGGGATTTTGGCTTTTCGTCTAGCGACGGAACTTTATAAGTAAAGTCGCTTTCAATAAACCCCAATCCCGTCTAACCTAGTTATAGGATAGACCGATTGGGGTTTTTTCGGTTATCGGTTATCAGTGATTGGGTGTAAATTGAAAGTAATTAGCCACCTTTCTCACCGATTTTACTTGTACTCATAAATCTATGACCGCACGAACACGAAACCAAACCGACAAAAAACCACAAAAAAAGCAAAAAAGCGGCAATAAATCCCAAAAATGGCAAATTATCGAGATTTGGCTGCGAATTATTGCCTATAGCGCCATTTCCATCACGGCGGTTTTTGCGATCGCTCGTTTGTTACCCTACCAACAGATGCAACAGGCAAAACTGGAGGAAGTGCGTTTGGCAGCCCAAGAAAAGGAGGAACGCGTCAATCAATTGCGCGGTCAATTTACTCGCAGCTTTGATCCTAGTCAAGCGCGGCAAGTGATGGGGGAACAAAGTCCCCGACGGGATCCTAATCAAAGACGCATTTTTTGGGTTTCTCAGTAGAATTGAGCGAGATAAATGCGTTTTTGAGCAGATTATTTGAGTATTTTGCCGATGCTGGTTGTTCACAACGAAAAAATTCTCGATTTCATTAAATACCGCTACTCTCTGGGGGATCTTCAGAGATTATCCGCGTTTTTGTCGGAAAATGATGTCTTGAGATTTCCCCATCTGGAAAATGGCTTATTTCCAGCAGCATTAGTCAGTAATGAGACAGAATACACTGGATATGCCAATGTTTGGCTGAGGGATAACGTTTATCTGGCTTATTCTCACTATATTATCGGACAGACAGCGATCGCTGTCAAGAATATTCAGACTTTGATGAACTATTTTCAAAAGTTCCAAAGGCGTTTTATTAATATTATCCAAGGTCGGGTTAATCCTGAAAAGATCAGGGAACGTCCTCATATTCGTTTTGAGGGACGTACACTAACGGAAATTGACCAAGTTTGGCAACACGCACAAAATGATACTCTTGGCTATTTTCTCTGGTTTTATTGTCGTTTAGCACGGGAAAAATATATTCAGCTTTCCCCCGATTGTCTAGAAACAATTGCCCTATTCCCCTTATATTTTCAAGCGATTAGTTATTGGCAGGATGAGGATAGCGGTCACTTAAATCAGGTTTTTATGTCAAGCTATTTTGAAAGCCTTGCTAGAAACCAGTTTTAGGGATAAGTATAATTAGGATATGCTGAAAAAGTTTTTCGTGGGGACAGGGTGTGGGGTGTGGGGTGTGGGGTGTAGGGTTTTACCCATACGAGAAATTTTTTGTCGCAAACCCTACTTAACATCTTCCCCAACAGCCAACCCCTAACGCTCCTTTTGCCGAGGTTATCTGCCATTTTCCAATAAAAACCTTCTTTCTGCGCGAACAATTGCCTCTCTAGTGGCTAAAACTGCTTCTGTATCCACCGAAAGAGAAGTCACACCCCAAGCAATCAGATCATCGATAATTTCAGGATACTGGACGATGGCCATGCCGCAAACGGAACAGGGAATCTGTAAAACTTTTGCTTGAGTGATAATTTGTTTTAAAGCTGCCCTGACTGCGGGATGACGGGCGTTAAAATATTCTGAGAAATGTTCTCGATCGCTACCTAAAATTAATTGAGTTAAATCATTAGTACCAATAGCGATTAACTGTACCCCTGCTTGCACATAATCCCTCAATTGAAAGATTACCCCCGGTACTTCCACCATTATCCCCAATTGGAAAGAAGGGACTTGAGTGAGTAAAGCCGATTGTACCCGTTGCCGGCAGAAAATAAATTCTTCAACCCCACGGACAAAGGGAAGCAGTAAATTAATATTGGTGGCGCTGGTGGTTTGTACCCGTCGTAAAGCTTGCAATTCTAGATCAAATAGAGTCGGATCTAATATATAACCATGGGTTCCCCGACTGTCTTTAGCCGAATGTTGAGCATCAAAAGAACGGTAAAATAAAGGCTTAGGCTGGATACTAAGGGCAAATTGTGCGATTAAATCACTTAATCTCTCGATCAATGCTTCTTGATGCTCTGGTGTTAACCATTCTTCTAGATTGCGCTGAGAAAGTAACTCTAAAATCATCCATTCTGAGCGCAATAAACCGATCCCATCAATAGGCAGTTCTCGGATTCTGGCAATACTTTCAGTTTGACTGAGATTAACCATCAAACGGGTAGCAATTGCCGTCCCGTCGGTTTCTCTGGGGGGTGCTGGGGGTAAGGAAATCTGTTCCTGAGATGCTAGAGAAATAATTCCCCTCGTACCATCTACTAAAATTATCTCGCCTGAGCGGATAATTTCTGTGGCATTTTTTACCCCGACAATGGCAGGAATGGCTAATTCCCGGGCTAAGATGGCTCCATGGCTAGTTAATCCCCCCTGTTCCGTGATCATTGCTCGAATTTGGCGTAAATGGGGCAGTTTTTTCGGAGGTAAATTAGTAGTAACCAGAATGCAATCCTGAAAATTTGCCTCTGGGGAGTCGAAATTGCTGATCACTTTTGCCACTCCCGATGCCAACCCTGGGGATGCCCCTAATCCTCTTAAGGGATAATTGGAGGTAGTAGGGGTGATTTCCTGACTGTGACAGTTGAGAATATAAATTTGACCATCTAGCATCATCAGCCATTCTATGCTGGTTAAGCGGGGTTTTTCCGCTAGTAGAGATTGAACCAGTTGACAAAGGCGATCGAGGGCGAAATTATCTAAACAGTAGCTTTCCTGTAAACTGGGTGCTAATAATTGTGCCGCAAGCAGATTACTGTCACTATTGAGATAATAAGCGCGGGATTTATTGCCTAATTGCCGACTGCGTAATTGACCGGAGCGATCGATAATATAGGTATCCGGTGCCACTTCTCCATTAACTAAACTGTGTCCTAACCCCCAAACTGCCTGAATTTTCCAGTTATCGTCATTAATCAACACATTTCCCGCACAATTGGCCGGTAATAATGGTTGTACCAGTAAAGATAATTGAATTTTTTCTAAACCAATTCCCACTTTTCGCCAATAAAATAGACTTCTGGCGGTGAATAACTCCGCCCAAGCTTGTTTTAGGGCATTTTCTAGATTATCTGCTTTAATTCCACTGATGGGGGCGGAAAATAAACCGAGAGTTCGCCGAGCCAGATGAGCAGGTAAGGAAAAGCGCCATACTAGGCTATCCATGGATAATTGTGCCACGGCCGCCGTTAGTTCTTCTAACCAGAGAGGAGGAATTTGCGCTTGTAAAATGGCGCGGCGACTTTCTTTGGCGACTAATTGCAGAGCTTTTGGGTTATCTACGTCTAAATAGAGGGAAGACTGGGGAAAATCAGTCAGGAATGAGTCAGTATTGTTGATAGTTTCCAAAAATTCCGCAAAAATGCGGTTAAAAATGGCAAATCCCCTGATAATTGGGTATCCTCGCTGGTGTAATTCACTGGCAATAAAAGCTTTTTCCCCCACCAGGGGGCGATCAGAAGCACTAATGCGATCGAGCCAGCAGAGAATGGTCACGGGATTTGTTAAGAATGGTGAAAGGATTGTAAAATTATTGTGTGATTTTTGTAACTTTTTGGTTCTATCTGCTAGTTTAACTCACCGTCACTATCTTGAGGATGATCTGGAAAGTGGGGTGTAGGGTGTAGGGTGTGGGGTGTGGGGTGTGGGGTGTAGGGTGTGGAGAGGGGAGAATAAATAAAAGCAATCTCCTGACTCCTATCTCCTGACTACTGACTCCTATCTCCTTAGCTGATAAGATAGGATTCGGACAATATTCGATCGCTGCGAGAAATTGATGGACACACCTGCGAAAGTTTTGTTAGTGGATGACGAACCGGGGGTTCGTGAATCTGTGCAAGCATATCTACAGTACGGGGATGAATTCGAGGTAAGAACTGCTAGTAATGCTAACGAAGCCTGGGATTTACTCAATCAAGAAATTCCGGAATTAGTTATCTCCGATATTATGATGCCGCAGGTGGATGGCTATCAGTTTCTGAAGAAATTGCGCGAAGATGCTCGTTTTCAGACAATTCCCGTGGTTTTTCTCACTGCAAGGGGGATGACAAGCGATCGCATTCAGGGTTATAATGCTGGTTGTGATGCTTATTTATCCAAGCCTTTCGATCCCGAAGAATTAGAAGCATTAATCAAGTCTTTAATCGAGCGCCGTCGTCAATCCCTGCAAGCCACCAGCGAAAACGCTAGATTAGAAGAAATTGCCCGAGATATCCGGGAATTAAAACAGCAGGTGGGACAACAGAACACTTTTACTACCACTCCCCCCCCGATTAAAGTTGATCTGACCCCCCGGGAACAAAGTGTTTTAGATTTAGTAGCGGAGGGATTGATGAATAAAGAAATTGCCAGTCGTCTAGAAACCAGCGTTAGGAACGTAGAAAAATACGTCAGTCGCTTATTTAGCAAGACTGGTACTAATAGTCGCACGGAATTGGTACGTTTTGCCCTAAAACACGGTTTAACCAGTTAATATAGCAGCTACTGTTTGCGGCTAGAAATCCATTGGTGGTCTATCATACTTTGTGCTTTTTGTCAAAAAAACTTTTTTTTTGCAATAAAACTACACAAAAAAAAGATCATCGTTGTGGGTGAAATTGACTCATTTACCTGTCTTAATTGGGATTATCTTCTAGGTGTGGCAAGGGTTTCAACCTTTGCTGCCCAAAAAAGTATAGAATAACCGATTATGAAATTATATCAAATCGCTGTAACCATTGGAACATCGTTGTTAAATAAAAATCTTTCTCAATTAATTCTTAAGAATTTGTAAATATTGCGAAATATTAATTTAAATATTCTCAAGTTATTGCAGTCAATAGATAATTTTTGCTTATCTTTGTCGAAAAATAGAACTTCTGCAAAAATCCAACATCTACCATTGGGTTAGGAGTCTCCGAGTCAGGAGTCAGGAGTCAGAAGTCAGGAGTCAGGAGATTATTTTATTTATTCTCCCCACACCCCACACCCTACACCCCACACCCCACACCCCACACCCCACACCCCACACCCTACACCCTACACCCTACACCCCACACCCTACACCCTGTCCCCTAATGCCTAGAGAATTTCAATAATTCCTTGACTGCCATCGAGACGAATTAATTGACCATCTTTTAACAATTTCATGGCATTATGCACATCCATAACCGCCGGAATTCCGTATTCTCTGGCAATAATAGCACCATGGGATAATTGTCCCCCCACCTCGGCAATAATGCCCACAGCTTGGGATAATAAAGGGGACCATCCTGAGTCAGTATAGGGAATAACGAGAATAGTATCAGGGGCAATTTCTAGATTTTGTAGGGTTGGCATAATTTTGACTCGTCCCTCCACTGTCCCCCCACTAGCGGCAATTCCCTGTAAGCGTTTTTTGGCAGTTAAATTTGAAACTAAAAATTCTTTTTTCGGGGGTTGTCCATAGACGATATAGGGAATATCGTTTAATTGAGAGTTTTCTTGGAATTGTTGGCGACGCTGACGAATAATCTGGTTAAGATTGGCGATATTATTATTCTGACCTAACTGGGTAACTTCTGAGTAGTTTAGATAAAATATATCTCCCGTCTCTGATAATATTTGTTGCTGTAACCAGAGGGTTTCCAAAGCGAGAAAATGCCAGCGTAGGTGAGCTAAAAGACGGGAGTAAATTTCAGTCACTTGGTTTTTGATATTTAATCTTTTTTGGACATTGTGGGAAGATTTGACTTTTTTCTGGCTATTATTGCCCGGAATATCTAAGGGTAGTTGTAGCAGATATGGGGGATTTTCTCGCCATCTCGGTATCGAAATATCAGTCCCCACTTCGCTTAAATAACCGTAGGTTTCTAACCAGAGGGAAAAAGCTGAGTCAAAATCTCGATCGAGCGTATTTTTTCTCAGTTCAGATAGCGATCGCATTGAGGCTATTTCCGGTGCTTGAGAGTTATCCAATTTCTCAAAAGGTACTCGCGAGATACTGCGACGCAAAGCGAAGCTAAGGGGGGCAAGAATACTATAATAGGTGGCTTTTTTTAAGACGGTTAAAATCTCCTCAATTTGCTCTAAAATCTCCCCTGAAGATAAAGCTTCTAGGGAAGTAGCGTTAATTTTTTCGAGCGTTGGGATAAAATAGGTTTTTTGATCTTGGCTAAAGTCTTTTTCTAACTGTAATTCCCGTCCTAAAAGTTTTAATAAACCAGGGGAATTAGCCAAGGTTGCCGTTAACGGTGGTTTGGTAAACTTTGCTCCTTTGGTCAGGA
Organism: Microcystis sp. M20BS1; assembly: GCF_020245305.1. NCBI lineage: Bacteria > Bacillati > Cyanobacteriota > Cyanophyceae > Chroococcales > Microcystaceae > Microcystis > Microcystis sp. M20BS1. The sequence goes on from NZ_JADBUZ010000122.1 coordinate 27,404, forward strand.
ATTCTAAGCTTTCTGGAGGTAATCCCATGCGACGGAAAATTGTGCCTAATAAAGAAGCATTAAAATAGGCTCTTTGATAGTGTAAAGTCGCTGTTTCATTGAAGTCCAAATCGAGGGCTTTTTTGTCTAAAACTAACTGGAAAATATCTCCCCAAACTCCACAGGTTAAAGGACGATTAATCGACCAAGGCAAAGGACGAATCACTCCGGGAATAACTTCAGCTGCGATTTTTCTTGTCCAAATTGGCTGTAAATTAGTGATAGGACGGCACTGTAATAACCATAATTTGTGTCCGTCATGAGTCCATTCTATATCTTGGGGAATGCCATGATCAAGGGTTTCTAATTGCCGACAAAGATTAGCTACCTGTTGAATAATAGCCGGGGGAATATCTCCCGCTCCGATGATGATATTTTCTTCTAAATTAACTCGATAACTTTCGGGGGTGACTCTCCCCGATACAACTCTGGTGGCATCTCCGGGTAAAGCTTCAATAACCACATCTAAACTGAGAGGATTAATCGGATCACGACTGAAGGCAACCCCCGAAAAAACTCCTCGAATTTGTTCTTGAATTAACACAGCCATGGCCGTGTTTTCTTGACCTCGATCGAGTCGATAATTAACAGCATTAGGACTATTATAGGAGGTTTGGCAACTTAAAATCGCCGCCGCTAAATTTTCTTGATCGATGACGTTAAGAATTGTAGTATATTGTCCCGCAGATGAAGCGGTTTCACTATCTTCTCCAATAGCGGAAGAGCGGACGACTAAGGGATGATTAATATCAGGATGAAGAGATTCTATTAACGGTTGTGGATCATCTCCTGGTGGTAAAATCCAACCCCTAGGAATGGGATAACCGGCACGCTTAAGCTCGGCTAAAGTGGCGGCCTTTTGTCCCACTTTTGAAGCTGCTAGATTGTCATCAAGAGTTTGGATCGATCGATCTCCACGAAAAAAACGAAACATAGTTTTTGATTCATTGTTAACATTTGCTTCAGGTAAGTCTAAATCGTCGGCGATTTTTTGAAAAATTGCCCCTAATAAACAGGCTAAAGCAATGGCAGTTATAATATAACCTGAATCGTGGGGACGGCGCAAGGTGAGAATTAAAGCTAATAAAAATAATCCTACCAATCTACCCGTAGATTTTTCTCGAAAAATAGTAAAGCTAATCCCACTAATGATTGAGGTGAGAAAAACAGCGACAAAATCGTGAACGATTAATCCCCAGAAAACATTAGTAGTTCCCGCACCTTTTCCTAACCAATAGCGCCCCATGACTAAGGCAATTAAAGCTAATAATTCCCACGTGGAGCCGGTGGGAAAAAATAAACGGGTTAGGAGAATAACGATAATTCCCTTGGCTGCTTCCGAAATTACCGCCAAAATTCCCACTAATTTACCCCCATGGTAAAAAGCGGCAGTTACACCGATATTACCAGTACCTAATTGGGATAATTTACGTCCAGTTACGAGATAATTTATCCAATCAATCAGAGGCAATCCCCCGATAATAGGACAGACTAGAAAAATAAATAGGGATCCCCAAATTTCTCTCATTTAAAATGCGTCTTAGTTTACGATCTTGTCTTAGTAACGACCTTGAGAACATGAACACGAAAGCGATAAAATAAATTGAGCTTAATGGCTTAAAACTCAAGCAGATGGAGCAAATAAAGGCAATAATTGCGGATTTTAAGCGGCAAAATCAACCCCTCAAACTGAAGAAAAAAGCGAAAAGAGTAAGGTGGACGATGCACACCCTACAGACTTAAGAAAATCTGATTGACAGTGAGATTTAATTCCGTGAAAGTCTGGGAAATTAGGCGATCACTGTCTCGAAATTGCCGAATTTGATATTCTTCCTCAACTAAGCAACAAACAGAGATTGTCGGTTGTTTAGGAGTGCCGAGAAAATTACGCCCACCCAAGGCTGCATAATCGACAATCCAATATTCAGGAATACCCATTTCTTCATAATCAGCAAATTTTAAGTAGTAATCATCACGCCAGTTAGTCGATACCACTTCAATTATCAGAGGGATAGATGCACCCTCACTAAGGATTGATTCTTTTTTCCATAATTTTTCCTGAGCGAGCTTGGTTCGATTTAGCACTAATACATCAGGAAAATAACCAGAGTTTTTACCAGCAGGTCTGACAATCGCTTGGTTAGGAATTAAATAAGGAAGACCCAGTCTATCAATTATTCCACTGAGTTTAACAGTTAAAAATCCTTTGATTTCCTCGTGTTCTCCTGCGGGTTGTGCCATTTCAATAATATTTCCCTTGTGTAGCTCATAACGTACTCCAGAATTTTCAGGCAGCCAAGGGACGAATTCCTCGAAACTAACAGTTTTAGGTAAGGTTTGGCTCATAGCTGGCAAAATAGCTTTCTCTCTCTACTAACTTCCTTGGCTCTATTTTACCTTGAATGTAAAATAGGCATTGCCCACCCGACAAACTCTCTACACAATCTGCGATCGCACTATCGCTGCCAAAAACGATGAGGACGAAACCAAAAATATAATTGGTGACGACGGCGAGGTTCATAAAAGGAGTCAGTTGCCAGTTAGTTTTTAGATCTCCATTTGGCAATATTACACCCTCATAAAATTCTTTACCACCGGAGCCGCCTAGTAAGTTTATGATCGGGTCTCCTTGATTAACGCTGAATGTTACAGCCCCTCCTGATGATGAAGACGATGTCGGTGGCTTAGATGTGTAGTTATAGCGCTTTTCACGTTACTGAGGTATCGACAAGTTTTGCCAACAAAGGGTTTAAGCCTCTTGCCCATGGCTCATTCTGATGAAAAATGCTATGATTGCTTTGAGCGCATAGAGACAAGTGCTAATATTAGGAACAACAGCTTCGGAAATTTCCGATCCTCCTGGATAATAAATATAGCTATCGGAAATTTCCAATCCCTCTGGATAATTTGTCGGGGGAACGGCGAACGTAGTGATTTCCCTGGCAAGGGCTTCGGAAATTTCCGATCCTCCTGGATAATAAATATAGCTATCGGAAATTTCCAATCCCTCTGGATAATTTGTCGGGGGAACGGCGAACGTAGTGATTTCCCTGGCAAGGGCTTCGGAAATTTCTGATTCTCCTGGATAATAGATATAGCTATCGGAAATTTCCAATCCCCCTGGATAATAGGTATAGCTAAATGTGTTATATTTTGGGTCATCAGAAAATGCCGGGGGACGTAATTGAAGAATTTCTGCACCCAATACCCTAGAGCAATCTTTAAATGGCATATATTGTTTAACCATCGACATTTACTTGGTAATTAATAACGGGAAAAAGTGAGAGATTTAAACGGAACTACACTGATGGACAAAATTAACAAATCAACTCTGCTGTAACTCATACTACTCAGTCCTCTATGCTAAGATGATCCAAAAAACGCAAGTCTTTAAATTGATGGGCAAAAAAAGTTTAATTTTACTCAATAACCAAGGAGTTATACATAGATGTTTATTTTTGACAGTAAAACCGATATTTTAATTGATTCTCAGGAATTAACCTTTAAAAGTGAATATTTTTGTGACTTTTCTCGCTATTTTCAGAATCGAGAATTTGTCAACGGAGATGCTTTACAACTCAGTGGTGATCATTTTGAAGGGTATCTTTCAAGGATCATCATCGATGAAGTGATGTTAGAATTATCGCAACGTAATTGTTTAATAAATGTTGTGGGAGTAGTCCATTCTAAAATGTGGGTTTTTGCGATTCCTATTCAGGTGAATTCTGTCTTCTTCCAAAATTTGTACTCAGTAGAAAATAACTATCTTGGGATTGTCCCCCCTAAATCAGAAATTTCCATTTTTCAACATCCCTTTTCCAATCGTTTTCAGCTTTACGTTCATGATAATTATCTGCAACAATTGTGCCAAAATTTAGAGCTACCAGAAGCGAAAAAGTTTTTAAATTCTTCCGCTTCTTCTGTTGTGATTTGCCCATCGGAAAAAATTCGTCATCTCCAACAATCTTGTCATCAACTTTATCGAATGCTATTTAATTTAGATCGTCAACAAATATCTGGGCAAAGAAAAGCACTAAGATTAAATTTTGTCAGGCAAAAATTAAAAGAAGAAATTGTCAAAGATTTTCTTTTGACTTTAGCAGTAACCAAAGATATTAAAACTCCTAAAAACGCTATCAGACGCACCTCTATTCTCAAAAAAGCAGAAGAAATGATGAGAAAAAATCTGCGTTCTGATCTGACTATTCCAGCGATTTGTCAAGAATTAAAAGTAAGTCAACGCACCTTAGAATATATATTTAAAGACTTCTATCAAATGTCTCCTTACAATTATTTTAAGTTGCTTCGTCTTAATGCTTTACATCAATCTCTTAACCAAAATAATCAGACAAAATTAACTTATGAAATTGCCGAAGAATTAGGTTTTTTTCATCGAGGATATCTGGCCTCTGATTATAAAAAACTGTTTGGTTACTTCCCCTCTGAAACCTAAAAAAATAGTAGGGGTAGGAATTAGGATTATTTTTGCTTTGAGAACTCAATTCCTAACTCCTCTTCCAATTCAGTGCCTCTCCCGTACTTGTTTGGTAGGGGCGTATATTGTACGCCCTTTCTTCGATCTCATAACCTCAAGAGAGCCATTAATAATTAGCCCCATCGAGATTAATTTACTTAGGGCTTGCTGAATAAATCTAAAAACCTTGTTGGATAAGGCTTTTAGACTTTTTTGACCTCAAAAAGTGCCGACCATTGGAGGGATCGGGGGTAAAATTCAGGTACTTTTTCCCTGAAAATTAGGTAACTGACTACCTC
>NZ_JADBUZ010000123.1:0-4891 GCF_020245305.1 Microcystis sp. M20BS1
AAAAGATATTTATCAGAAAAGTCATGATCAAGCTAGAGGTTTAAAGACTGATCGGGTTCCAATTATTTTTATTAATAAATATTTTACACAATTCATACCAGGTAAGCAACAGAGCTACGCCACTACTACCGAATCATTACCCATTTTAGTAAATGGAGAGAATTCTTGTCCATTAAGAAATGTTACAAATTACATGGGTACATTAAGAAAAGTTAAGGGGCGTATCCATTGATGGATAAGGGTTTTCGGCTATTATAGTATATATGTATGGGGAAAGTTCAGTTATATTGCTTACAACTCTTTGCCAGTAAGGATTATAGCCACAATGAAGGATTTTTGTCAGGGTGAAGAATTATAAATTTTTTTCTCAGAAAAAATCAATTATTGAAAATGTTCTCAATAGTAGTTTCTACAATGAAGGTTTTTCGTCAAAATATCTTGGGAAATGTAAAGATATGTAAAAGTATATGAAGAGGTGCGGAATGTCGGTGCTAAAAATCCCTGTTTTGTCAGGAAAAAATCGAGCAGCCACCCCGAAATAGTGGTAATAGTATTGAAGGAGTGGTCTTAAAAGTGATGATATGACTGACCAGAATGGCGTGTTAGTAGAAGAACAAAGCGAGGATATTACCCGTAAGATGAGTCAATTAGCCACCGAGTCGCCGAAAAATCAATTACAAATCCTGACACAATTAGCCGAGGCCGGAGAAGGTGGCCTAACTGTGTTGAGAGATTTTTTATTAGCCTGGCGTCCCACTCCCGTTAATCTGGTGACAGGTAAGGCCTATCAATTGCTATACCAAGATAATAGCACTCAGAGCAAGGAATTTTTAGCTAATTATTTCCCCACGGGTATTGTTCCCCTAGACAGTGCTAAAGGTATCGATTATCGACTTTTACAGGAATTATTGGCTAAACAGGATTTTCAAACTGCCGATAGTCTCACCCGTCAAAAACTCTGTGAATTAGCAGGAGAAGGGGCAATACAGAGGAAATGGGTCTATTTTACGGAAGTGGAAGCTTTCCCCGGTGTAGATATTCAGACTATTGATAATCTTTGGTTAGTTCATTCGGAAGGAAAATTCGGTTGGTCGGTGCAGCGCAAATTATGGATCGGTGTCGGTCAAGATTTCCCGAAACTTTGGCCGAAAATTGGCTGGAAAAATGGCAATAATTGGACAAAATACCCCCAAGAATTTATCTGGGATTTAAGCGCTCCCGTGGGTCATTTACCCCTGTTAAATCAACTGCGCGGGGTGAGAGTGGCTGCCTCTTTATTCTCCCATCCCGTCTGGAGTGAAAAATAGATTGAGAACACTGAGTCCAGCTACTGTATCAGATTTCTACATTTTCGGGACAATTTCCTCTAAGGCCGCTTCTAGATTAGGATAACGATAGTCAAAACCGATCGCTTGGGTGGCTTTTGGCAGCACTTCTTGACCTTCTAAGACGATTTTTGCCCCTTCTCCCAAGAGAATTTCGAGGGCAAAATCTGGCACTGGCAACCAAGAAGGACGATTCATTACTTCCCCTAATATCTGACAGAATTCTTTCATCCGGACGGGATTGGGTGCAGTAGCGTTGAAAGTACCGTTAATTTCTGGGCGATCGAGACAATAGATAATTAAATTAATTAAATCATCCCGATGAATCCAAGAAAACCACTGACGACCGCTGCCAATCGGTCCGCCGGCAAATAGTTTGAAGGGTGGGATCATTTTCCCTAAAGCACCCCCATTGCCTAAAACAATACCCGTGCGAAGAATGACTAAACGAGTGCCGTAATCTTTAACTTTTTGGGCGGCTGTTTCCCACTTTTTACAGACATCCGCCAGAAAATCGCCACCGGGAGGGCTATTTTCGTCAAAACTAGCGGTTTCACTGGTTCCATAGTAACCGATCGCCGATGAGTTAATTAAAACTTTCGGTTTCTGGGCAGCAAGTGCGGTCGCAACGCGCTCGCTACGCGAGATCGCCTCGACAATTTTCTCGGTGCCGATTTCCCGACTAGCGACGATTGCTCGTTTTGCTTCACCGGTCCAGCGTTCCGAAATCGGTTCTCCCGCTAGATTAATCACCGCGTCACATCCGCAAATCTCTTTTTGCCAATCCCCCGATTCTGTGGCGATATAGGGAATAATCTCTATCTTAGGATAGATTGACTTTGGGTAAATTCTTCGGGCTTTATCGGGATTGCGCGTCAAAATTAGAATATCATCGCTGCGATCAAGGAGTTTGACCACCAATCGACTCCCCACAAATCCCGTCGCCCCAGTAATCGCTATTTTCATGGTTTCTTGACTAAATTTATCCTTATTTTAGCTGGTTTTTGGCTATCAGAGTTCAGGAGTCAGTCCCGATGAAAAAATTTTCACCCCCACAGATGAAAGATGTTTCTTTCCCTACACCCCACACCCCACACCCTACACCCTCTTTCAAGTCGGTAGTCAGGAGATTATTTTTATTTGTTCTCCCCACACCCTACACCCCACACCCTACACCCCACTTCCCACTTCTCACTTATCCTGATACCCCATCCCGTTGGCTGCCGCATAACGATTCATAAAGCGCAGAAAACGCTCCCAGTGTTCATCGGTGATTTCAAAACCACATTCTACCCGTTGAATTTCATCTCCTTCATCTCCTCCAAAAATAAACTTAGTCGAGTTGGGAATAACTATAATCACTCCTTCCTCATCGGTGAGACGGAGATCGCCGTAGGTACGGGTGGTGAAACTTTGGAAACGTTCGATCGCTTTCAGGGTTTTAAAAGTCATCAGGACATTGCGAATCCCGGTATTTTTATTTTTGCGGAGACTAACACCGCTTAATTCTTCTGATAAACCGACAAAAAACTCGATCTTGGGAGTGGTCATAGGTATAGCTATAAAATTTTAGTTATTGATTTTCTCTTAATTACTTTTGATGGGAAAAAATTAGTTCATGATTACTAATAAAGTAACCATGAACGGAAAAACAAGCTATTCCGCTTCTCCACCTTGGATTTTGAGGAGGAGAAAACCCCAAGCTAATCCGACGAGGACGAGAACGATCGCCACGATCGGCCCATTAAATAACATACTTTCTGCGGTCATGGTGATTGCTCCTGAGCCTACAATAATCGATCAACAGATCAATGGTATTTTAACCTACGAAGGCGATCGACTGCTGCCAGACTGGGGCAAAATTGAAGGGGAAAATCGGCCAATAACTTTGAGAATTTTCCTAGTATATACGTTCTAGCAATCCTGCCCCTCTCCTCAAGGAAGGATGCTCACCCCCATGCTAGATATTTTTAATACTATCTTTATATTTGCCGTCACCACTTTGTGTTAGTGTCTTATCTGCTTAATTCTCCACTTATACTAGGAAAATTAAGTATTGATAACTATTGGTGATAACTGGTAAAAAATCATTTATGCTCAAGATCAAGTTAATATTATTTTTAGGTTTGTTGCTGCTGAGTTGTCAATCGACTAATCTCAATGGTAATAATAGTTCAATGGCTCAGATTACGACTGAGAATCAAGGGCAAATATTACCGATCACGGCCAAAGCAGATATTAATGGTGAGATGATTGAGTTAGAAGTGGCTCAAACCCAGGAACAACAGGCCAAGGGTTTAATGTATCGCTCATCTTTGCAGAAAAATCGCGGTATGCTATTTCCCTTTGCACAACCTCTGATGGCCCGGTTTTGGATGAAAAATGTCTCGATTCCTCTAGACATGATTTTTCTAAAAGATGGTATAGTAAAAGCAGTTTTGCTCAATGTCCCCCCTTGTGCGGTGCATCCTTGTCCTGTCTATGGTCCAAACACCATGGTTAATCAAGTGATCGAACTAGCTGGGGGTCGAGCGAAAGAATTAGGAGTGAAAGAAGGAGATAAAATTAAGATTGAGTCTATCTCAAGACCTTAATTTTTGAAAATGGGGTTAACTTTCTTATAAAAAGTGTCCCTTGTCTGGAAATATAAGTATGGCTTTTAGAAGCTATTACGCACTTATACTGTTTAAGATATAACCATATCGATTAGGATTTTTATAGTCTATCAAGTCATAGATTGAATAATCTTTACCCTTGCTATGGATTAAACAGAGACAAAATTCTGCTCGATCTAACGGGACTATCTTAAGAGAGCCAGCGATTTTTGTGAAAGCACTCTCTATCATCGAGATAGCTTAGATACAGAAAAAACGGTCGCAAGACTAACTGTCCTTGAAACCGCTCAGGTAGTGTTTTGTTAAAATCACGAGATATACTATAACTATTGAGGAAAAAAATCCCCCTATGTCCACGATTGCCTATTCCCAATTCCGACGATTTCTGCAAGAGGAATTGTCCCTTCCCCAAGAATCGATCGCTATGGCCGAGCGCTCGATCCAATCTGATAAAATTCATTTACCGATGATTCTCTGGCAGTACGGTTTAGTGACCTTGGAACAATTAGACAAAATTTATGATTTTCTCGAAGATGTAGTCTAATCTTACAATTGCTCACTATTGACAAGGAGAATAATTGCCATGGATCCTCATAGTTTCTGGCACAGTCTGAAAATTACGATCCCAAAAACTACCAATCATCACTTGAGAAGTGGGTTATTTAAACCCACTTTTTTAATAACTATACAATTGAGAATTATCGATTAACTGCTCAGTCCATGAAACCCCATGACCAATTTGCCAAAAACTACCTTGAACAATTACTTTCTCCCCTGGGAATCGTCGAAATCAGCAAAGAAGTCAGCGACGAAACCCGACAGATAGATTTATTTTTTTCCCCCAATCCCGAACCCAACCCCGATTATCTGGGATTATTAGGCAGAATTGTCCTTAATACTGTCTTAATTGAACCCTATCGCAATCCTCCCAACCGGAGCGAGATTCGTAAT
>NZ_JADBUZ010000124.1:0-20853 GCF_020245305.1 Microcystis sp. M20BS1
TTCTTGGGCTGCCCATTTCTCCATTTTTTTGCTTACCTCCACCTTAATTCCTTCTTTCAAAACTATACCTATCAATCGTTTCCCCTTTTTTTAAGTTTCTTCTCTTTTTGTTAAGAAAGATCTGACTAATGGATAGCTTAATAAGGGGGGTGCCGATCCCCCCTTAGTCCCCCCTTAATAAGGGGGGTGCCGATCCCCCCTTAGTCCCCCCTTAATAAGGGGGGCATCTGATAATTTTCAACGCCTACCTACTTAGCATGATCCGCTATCTAACATTGGTGGAAGTCCTCGATTTACCTGATCAAATCATTCAACAGTCCCAAGGAGCTATGGATATTCGTCACCTAGGTTCTTTGGAGTCCTCCCGTCTCCCGTCTCCTATTGTAAAGTTTTGTGAATTTTTCTGGGAATAGGGCGTTTTGTAAAAATAGATACAGAATTGTATGTTATATATATTAGTGGGTGATTAAAAAAGTTCTAAACACTATTTGCAGCTCGGAGGAAATGATTATGTCCACAGAACAACAAGCTCGTGCCTTAATGATGCGTCACCACCACGCCGTCAAAAATCGTCAACAATCGATGTTAGGCAGAAGTGCTTCTGAAATCGGTATTGACAATGACAATGGCCACGGGGAAACCGTTCAACGTCGCTTCTCGGCCGACTTCTCTTCCTAAACTTATGATCGCTCTGGTGCTACTCTGAGTTAGGCTCTGAGATTTCGCCAAAGTGTCAGCTTTCAATCTTAGAATTAAGTGAACAATCAGCCCACACAAACCGAAATCGGAAGGTGTGGGCTTTCGATTTTTAGAGATAGGGGTCAGTCTTGGGCCGATTACGGGATTTCATCGGGATTTATGCCTAATTGCCGTAATTGTGCCGCTAAACGTTCCGCGCGTTGACGTTCGCTTTCGGCCTGTTGAGAGGCAGCCCTGGCCCGTTGACGTTCGCTTTCGGCCTGTTGAGAGGCAGCCCTGGCCCGTTGACGTTCGATTTCAGCATTCTGACGTTCGATTTCGGCTAATTCCGCAGGTAGGAGGATTAAATTGCCATCTAGGTCATAAAAACGCAGCCAAGGAGCTTCTTCTCGTTGGATGCTGCCCATCCAGACTCCTAACCATAATCCCAAACGTTGACACCATAACCAACCGCGATGGTCGGGAATAATTTTTTGATAGCATTGATTTTGGTCTAAAGCCCAACCTTGCAGGGAAGTGGCATCAAAGGGATTATAAACAAAGTATTGGGAACAGCGAAAAGTCCGCTCATAGAGGTCTTTTTTGGTAGTTAAATCGATTTTTGCGGTGCTTTCTGACATTAATTCCACGATCACATCGGGATAACGTCCGTTTTCGTTCCAAACCACCCATCCTTGTCGTTTATAACTACCATCGATATCGAGGACAACGAAAAAATCGGGGCCGCGAAAATCTTTATTAAAAACCCGCTCACGGCTAAAGTAAATAAACATATTACCGCCAACAAAAAAGTCCTCTCGATCCTGATAGGCTTGTTCGATAGAATCGATTAACACATTCATGGCCTTGCGGTGACGGTAGGTTTCCAAAGGTTCTCCATCATCAAAAATCAAGTCTTCTGGGGGAATGGGAGGTTCTTCCCAATCGATAACTGGAGGAGTGAGGGGTTGAGTCATCGGGGTTACGTCCGGGATAGAGATGGTTTTATTTTATTTGTAAGACGAGGCGATATTTAGGTTGTCCGGTTCGCAATTTTTCCATGGCTTCATTCACCCGGGAGATAGGATAGGTTTCTGTGACTGGTTCAATGCCATGGCGAGAGGCAAATTCAATCATTTTACTGACGGTACTGGGACTACCCAAAGGACTGCCGGAAATCGATTTTTGACCCATAATCAAGGGAAAAGCGTAGGTAGCCATGGGTTCAAGAACAGCGCCAACAATATGCAGACGACCTTTGGGACGTAAACAGGCGATATAAAGACCCCAATCGAGATTAACGTTAACGGTGGAGATGATGAAATCAAAGTAATTTTGTACCGATTGCAAAGCCTCTGGGTCTCTGGAATTGATAAAATGAGTCGCTCCTAGTTCTTTTGCTTCCGTTTCTTTGTCGGGACTACTGGAAAAAGCGGTTACTTCGCAGCCCCAAGCTTTGAGGAATTTTAAGGCTATATGGCCCAATCCACCAATACCAATGACACCAACTCGGGCCGTGGGTTTAATATTAAATTGGACAATGGGATTAAAGACGGTAATGCCACCACAGAAAAGCGGGCCAGCTTTGGCAGCATCTAACTGGTTCGGCAAGGGAACTAACCAACTATGATGGGCCCGGACTCTTTCAGCAAAACCACCATGGCGACCGACGATAGTTCCTTCGGCAGTGGCACAAAGGTTTTGATCCCCTGACATACAAGTTTCACAGGTGGAACAGGAACGGGAAAACCAACCCAGACCGACTCTTTGCCCTAATTTTAACTCTTTGACTTTAGCACCAAGAGCGGCGATCGTGCCGACCACTTCATGGCCAGGGACAAAGGGATAGGTGGTCAGTCCCCAATCGTTATCGAGCATACTTAGGTCACTGTGGCAGATGCCGCAATATTCCACCGCGATTTCTACATCTTCATCCCCTAATATACCCGGATCGTAGTCAAAAGGCTCTAGTTTCCCCCCTTTTTCTCGGGCAGCATAGGCTCTAATCATGATTAAGTCCTCTAGGATCGGTTTATTGGTTATCTTATCCTAAGTTTATCGAAAATTCGGGTTAAGAAGATTGGGCAATAATTCCACTGCTAGGGACATCAACATCAAGGAAGTCCGCTCGTGATCATTAAAAAAATCTTAAAAACGGCAATTTTAAGAATAGCCAGGGGCGATCGCTAACTGGCAGCATCAGCAAAATTACTGGTTTTGGGTTACTCTTGATATATAGTCCACTACACCAATCTGGTCAGGCTTGCGGACTTTACCGACGAGTTTTGTTAGCCTCGCAGGAAAACTACCAGCTTTCAACCGGGGCAAGATTAGACGAGGTAAAAAGCCCGCTTCTAATTTGGGGATAATTTTTGTCAGCGATTGTATCCTATTAACTATCATTATTATTAGAGCGTCATGGGAAAAGTCATCGGCATCGACTTAGGGACAACCAACAGTTGCATTGCCGTACTCGAGGGAGGTCAGCCGATTATAGTTCCTAACTCGGAAGGGGGAAGGACAACTCCTAGTATCGTGGGATTCGGCAAGGGCCAGCGCCTAGTGGGACAACTGGCCAAACGTCAGGCGGTCACTAATGCCGAAAATACCGTCTATAGCATCAAACGCTTTATCGGTAGGCGTTGGCAAGATACCGAGACCGAAAGGGGACGAGTTGCCTATCATTGCCAACGCGGTCGCGATGATACTGTCAATATCAAAATTCGCGATCGGGAATTTACCCCCCAAGAAATTTCGTCCATGATCCTGCAAAAATTAAAGGCCGATGCCGAGGCCTATCTGGGAGAAGCGATTAACGAGGCCGTGATTACAGTTCCCGCCTATTTTACCGATGCCCAACGTCAAGCCACTAAAGACGCGGGGATGATTGCAGGACTAGAAGTATTAAGAATTATTAACGAACCCACCGCCGCCGCCCTAGCTTACGGTTTAGATAAACAAAACGAAGATCAACATATCCTCGTTTTTGACCTAGGGGGAGGAACCTTCGACGTTTCCATCCTGCGACTGGGGAAGGGGGTCTTTGAAGTGAAAGCCACGGCCGGCAATAACCATCTTGGGGGGGACGATTTTGATAATCTCTTAGTGCGGTGGTTGGTGGAGAACTTTCAAAGCCAAGAAAACATCGATCTGTCCAGCGATCGCATGGCGATCCAAAGACTGCGAGAAGCCGCCGAAAAAGCCAAAATCGAGCTTTCTAGCATGATTAGCACCTCGATCAATCTCCCCTTCATCGCCGCCGACGAAACTAGCCCTAAACACCTAGAATTGGAACTAACTCGCGCTAAATTCGAGGAATTAACCAGGGAATTAGTGGAAAAAACCCTCGGACCCGTACAACAGTCCCTCAAAGATAGCGAACTGCAGCCTAGCGATATCGATCGTGTTGTTCTCGTTGGTGGTTCCACCAGAATGCCCGCCGTACAGCAATTAATCTCCCGTTTCTTTTCTACCAGCCAGATCGATCGCTCTGTTAACCCCGATGAGGCCGTTGCTTTGGGGGCAGCCATTCAAGCCGGAGTTTTAGGTGGAGAAGTAGAAGATATCCTCCTACTTGATGTCACCCCCCTTTCCCTCGGCATTGAAACCCTCGGCGAAGTCTTTACCAAAATTATCGATCGCAATACTACTATCCCCACCAGTAAATCTCAGGTTTTCTCCACCGCTGCCGATGGTCAAACTTCCGTGGAAATTCATGTTCTGCAAGGGGAAAGAACCATGGCCCGGGATAATAAAACCCTGGGTAAATTTCTCCTGACAGGAATTCCTCCCGCTCCTAGGGGGGTGCCACAAATCGAGGTGGCCTTTGAGATCGATGTTAACGGCATCTTGAAAGTGGCCGCCAGCGACCAAGGCACCGGCAAAGAACAAAGCATTTTAATTAGCCATACTGGAGGGCTGAAACCGAACGAAATTGAAAAAATGCGCCTAGAAGCCGAAAAATACGCCGAATCCGATCGCCGTCGTCTGCAAATGATCGATATTCGCCAGCAGTGCGATAGTCTTTTCTATAGCTACGAAGTCACCCTCAGGGAACACAGTCAGTTAGTCGCCCCCGATATCCGGCAACTGGCCGACCAGAAGCGGCAACAGTTGGAAATCGCTCTGCGCGACCCCTCCCTATCCCCAGAAAAGCTAAAAACCACCTTGGCAGAATTTCGTCAGCTTGTCCTCGAAATCGGTACCCGCATCTACACGGGGAGACAAGAGCAAAACCAACCCCTTAACGGTGCTGGGTTTGAATCGATCGATGTCACCGAAAAACTGACTCGACCCACCCGCACCCGGGCTACTTCCTCGAATACCTTCACCAATAGGCCAACCCTCTCCCGCACTAGAACCAGAACCTATAGTAATCTGGAAACTAAATCCACCGAATCGGGCAGTGATGATGATCCCGACGATGGGGAAGAAATGAGCACCAGTGACTATGAGGCCGTAGATTAAAAAGTGATCAGTAATCAGTTATCAGTTATCAGCTTTTTTCTCCCCTTCTCCCCACTTCCCACTTCCCACTTCCCACTTCCCACTTCCCACTTCCCAACCCCTCACCCCCAGCAAAAATAGTAGGGATAACCCAACTAAACTACTATGTATAGTTTGTTAAAGTAACAACTAGACTTAAACTTTATTTATAAATTGCCAGCAGAACCATAGCCCCCTATGCCCACTGATTACTACGAAATTCTAGGTGTCTCGCGAGATGCCGGCAAAGAAGACATCAAACGCGCCTATCGTCGTCTCGCCCGAAAATACCACCCCGATGTTAACAAAGAACCGGGAGCCGAAGAACACTTCAAAGAAATTAACCGCGCCTACGAAATTCTCTCGGAACCAGAAACCCGCAATCGTTATGACCGCTTTGGTGAGGCCGGGGTTTCTGGGGGCGCTGCCGGTTTTGATCCCGACAATATGGGCGGTTTCGCCGATATATTTGAGACAATCTTTAGTGGTTTTGGGGGTATGGGCGGCCAAACAACGGCCCGCCGACGCACAGGCCCTACCCGGGGCGAGGATCTACGTCTCGATTTTAAACTAAAATTCCGCGAGGCGGTCTTTGGCGGCGAAAAGGAAATCCGCATCCGTCATCTGGAAACCTGTCAAACCTGTAAAGGCAGTGGGGCCAGACCGGGGACTGGTTCTCGTACTTGTACTACTTGCAATGGTACTGGTCAGGTGCGTCGCGCCACCCGTACTCCCTTCGGTACTTTTGCTCAGGTTTCGGTCTGTCCCACCTGTGACGGTGCTGGAGAGGTGATCGAGGAAAAATGCGACGTTTGCGGCGGCTCCGGACGTAAACAGGAAACCAAAAAACTGAAAATTACCATCCCCGCAGGGGTTGACAACGGCATGAAGTTGCGCGTTGCCCGGGAAGGAGACGCAGGACTGAAAGGCGGGCCGCCGGGGGATTTATTCGTTTATCTAACCGTGGAAACAGATGCAGAATTTCAACGGGAAGGCAATGATATTAAATCGAATATCTCGATTAGTTATATCCAAGCGATTTTAGGATGTACTATTAAAGTTAATACGGTAGATGGCCAAGAAGACCTGATTATCCCAGCCGGTACTCAACCGAACAGCGTACTGATTTTAGAAAGTAAAGGGGTTCCCAAATTAGGCAATCCCGTCAGCCGCGGTGATCATCGTATTACCGTTAAAATCTCGATTCCTACCCGTGTCACTGGAGAAGAACGGGATTTACTGGAAAAATTGGCAAAAGTTCGCGGGGAAACCGTGGGGAAAGGCGGCATCGAGGGATTTTTAGGTAATATCTTCCATAAATAACTATGACTTTAGACCTGCGCGGCACTCCCTGCCCAATTAATTTTGTCCGGACAAAATTGCAATTAGAGAAAATGCCCGCCGGGGAACGGTTGGAAGTCTGGTTAGATGCCGGGGAACCGATCGAACAGGTTCCCACTAGCCTGACCGTGGAGGGTTATCAGATAGAATCGATCGAGGACCGAGATAGCTTTTTTGTGCTCAAAGTCTATCGCCCCGATTCCTAAATGGTAGATGCACAATTAACCGATTTATACGGCACAGTGGTGGCTGTACAGGCGAATTTCTATCAGGTACGCTTGGATTCTGCCGTTATGGGCGAGAATCTTCTCTGTACCCGTCGCGCTCGCTTGCAAAAAATCGGTCAGTCGGTCATGGTTGGTGATCGGGTGCGCGTGGAGGAGGCCAATTTTGATGATCGGCAGGGTGCGATCGCAGAAGTTCTCCCCCGCAGTACCGAGATCGATCGGCCGGCCGTTGCCAATATCGAGCAGATTTTGCTAGTTTTTGCCCTTGCTGAACCCGTTCTCGATCCTTGGCTGATCAGTCGTTTTTTGGTGAAAGCGGAGTCCACAGGCTTAGAAATTGCGGTCTGTGTCAATAAAATTGATCTGGGGGAACCGGAACAAATAGAGATTTGGAGCGATCGCCTAGCTGGTTGGGGATACCAGCCTTTTTTTGTCAGTGTGGAGAAAAATCGGGGATTTGAGGCTTTATTGGCACAATTAAACCATAAAATCACTCTCTTGGCCGGTCCGTCCGGGGTGGGAAAATCGAGTTTAATTAATTGCCTAATTCCTGAGATTAATCAACGGGTGGGGGATGTGTCGGGAAAACTGCAAAAAGGTCGTCACACTACCCGTCATGTGGAGTTATTTGCTTTACCAAATCGGGGTTTATTGGCCGATAGTCCGGGGTTTAACCAACCGGATATTAACTGTTCACCGGAACAATTAACTTTTTATTTTCCGGAAGTGAGAGAGCGTTTAGCTTTAGGAAATTGTCAATTTAATGATTGTACTCATCGTCGGGAACCTAACTGTGTGGTGAGGGGAGATTGGGAACGTTACCAACATTATTTAGAGTTTTTAGAAGAAGCGATTACACGAGAACAGTCATTGCAGAAAACTAGCACAAAAGAGTCAAGTTTAAAGTTAAAAATTAAAGAAGCAGGGCAAGAAACCTACGAACCCAAATTAGCTAATAAAAAATATCGTCGTCCTTCCCGTCGCGGCAAAAATCAAGATCAGGAACGCTACGAAAATAAAACTCTCCGAGATATTTATAATGATGATTCTGAATAGAATCGGTTAGGATACTTTTATCTTCAGGGTTAATTTATAAATACTTTCTAAAAATGAAAATTTAACAGCAATGACTGTATCTATGGGTTTTTATCTGAACTATTTTTGATTTTTATTCTCGCCCTTTTGCAATTAATTCAACTTATCTACGAACTAAATTTTTAAGAGTTCTAGAGTTGGCTATTTTCCATGTTCCCTCGTCATTTTCAAGATTATAGCGAACCAATAAGGTACTTAAACCACTATTCTTTTGATCAATTTTACCCTGACTGTTATAGAGGGTTCTTTCTTCAGTAACCACCACATCCACTGTAGCTTGATCGCCAGAGGTTGTAAAATTATTAACTGAATCTATTCTCTGAACTCCATAGATATAATAAGCGCCATTATTAGCTAACCATTCGGAAGAACTTTCTTGACCATCAGAGCTTTTTATTTTGTCATTATAAGCTTTACCTGTAAGTAATTCTTCTCCTAAATAGGTTTGATAGGAAGGACCGAAAATATCTCTTTTTGCCTTTAACCAGCGCTCGATTAAATCCACCGCTTCTGAACGAGAAATAGAGTTAACTGTCTGTTGAGGAACAGGTGAATAGACGGGTTCAGGACTGGGGGAATAGACAGCTTCAGGACTGGGTGAGGTATCGATGACACCTTGGGTGATTTTAACTTGATTAAAGTATTTAATTAGTTGCCTTTGTAAATCTTGAGCGCGATTTAAGTCACTAAAAGTTGCTACCTGAATATTACCATCATTAACAAAAGCATCGCTACAAAAGTTATTTTTAACTCTCTCTAAACTATCCTCATCAGTTACTACAACTTTATAGTAAGTATCGGTGATATTCTCATCTCCACAGACAGGTTTAGGAAACTCATTATTAATGGTAATATCTGAGTCTTGATTCTCTGGGGAAGCTGACGGAGAAATTGATTTATCTCCAGAAGAATTTGAGAGATAATGACTTAAGACAAAACCACCTAAAATGCCAGTACCGATCATACTCCCTATAATTATCGCTTTCACCCATTCAGGTAAAGTGCGGGGATTAGAAACAGGTTTTGAAGTTACAGGAGAAATTACTTGAGTAGGAGCGAGAGGAGGAGTGGGGACAACGATATTTGTTGCTACAATTGATGGGGTATTTTGTAGCGCTTCTAACATCTCTTTTGCGGTTAAATAACGTTCGTTAGAGCGCAGTGAAATAGTTTTATCTAGCACGGCTGCTAAACTGATATTAGTATTTAAAGCGAACTGCCGCCAATAAATTTTTCCTGTCATCGGATCGCTCTCTAACATTTCAGGAGTTTTGCCGGTTAGTAGATAAATAGCCGTCAATCCTAAAGCGTAGAGATCACTACTATAAACCGGACGACCGATCGCCTGTTCTGATGGCATAAAACCCGGAGTACCGATAACAATAGAATTAAGAGAATGGCCCGAATTAGAAACCACCGTTCCCATAGTTTCTTTAACCGCACCAAAATCAATTAGGATCGGTAAATTATCATAAATCCGTAGAATGATATTATCGGGTTTTATATCTCGATGGATAATTTTTTGTCCGTGAACATAAATTAAAACCTGTAGAATACTAACTAAAATCTCTTTGACTTGATCATCGCTAAAAACTCCTTTACTCTGTATTCTTTGGCTGAGAGTTTCCCCCTCGATAAATTCCTCGACTAAATAAAATTGATTATTTTCCTCAAAATAAGCGTACAGTTTGGGAATTTGAGGACTATTTTCGCTCAATTTTTCTAGGATAGCCGCTTCTCGCTCAAATCTTTCTTTGACAAGATTGTGAACCTGGGGATTATCATTAATCGGTTTTAGCTGTTTAATCAGACAGAGACGTTTTGAAGGCATTTGGCTATCTTCTGCCAAAAAAGTCTCTCCGAAACCACCATCGGCAATTAATCGCAGGACTTTGTAACGATTTTGTAGAATTAAATCCGTCATGGGGAAACATTACCGTTTACTTAACAATCTTCACCGATAACTAATAACTGAGGTGATGGTAGGGCAAATCAGATAAAGAGGGTATTTAATTGGCCATTTATTTTGATAATCTAAATCCATCTAGACCACAAATGTTGCATCCTGTAATAAAATTTAACATTTAGCGGTAGAAACATCCCATTTCGACAACATTTGTTAACATTTTATGACTTTATCTATCTAGTGTAAAAAGCTGATTTCTTGACACACATAAGCTAGAAGATAGCGCAGTTTATCAATGAACTTTTTCCCTAATTTTTGGCAACTTTTGCTAATTTAAGACTAGATAAGAACTCTTGTAAAAATCGGGTTAAAAGTTGATCGAAAGCTGTGAGGATATCTTTTGTTAATTCAAAAACACCTGTTTTGATATCAATGGCTACAATAGAATGAATGAATGGTTTAGTTTTTGGAAGTCCTTTATACCTTAATCGAACTAGGTTCATCGACGGCTGCGATAATGCGATGACAACCGGAAAAGGGTTGCGCCCATTGATACTGGTGTTCTAAAGGATTACCCCAACAGAGGCCGAGATATAATTCTGTACGCGCCACATCTAACTCCGCCCATTCGGACTGGGCGACTAATTCAGCTAGAGAATCGGCAGAAATGGGAGGACGGGAGTTAAGCGCCCACCAAAAATTCATATTAGGGGTGATACTGTTCCAAAACTCTAAAACGGAAGCTTTGGCAGCCATGAGAATTTCCTTGTCACCCGCGACGGGAACTAATTGATTATGAATTTCGGGATAACGAAGAGTGCGATCGCCCCATTGACAAACACGCCAGATAATGCCCGAAACCTGATATTTTTGTTGATAATCGTGAACTTGACGGCGAAAATCCTGATAGGCGAAGACTTTGCCCACCTTTTCTAGATTGATCGCCTTGGCAATCACCGGATTATCAATGCGCTCCGCCGGAGAGAGTAACAGACGTTCCCCTTTGCAAGTGGCGTGCATTTCTCGATCGAGGATTTCAATTAACTGCTGTGTCGAGTAAGCCATACTACCGCTCTTACCTGAGAGAGGATTTCTTTTTATAATAAACTCGAATTTCCGTAGTGGAAAGGCTCGATCGCTAGAAAATTGTCATTCATCGGACATATCGGCAGCATACCCCTTAATACTTATGGGCGAAAAAACCCCTCAAAACACCTGTCAGGGAGAGAAGACAGTCTAACTGCTCGGTTTTACATCGGTTACTTTTTTTCTGGTCCAGATGGTGAGAATTGTCAGGAAAAGTCAACCCATCACTCCCCCTCAAGGATTTTTATCAATTCCAGTTAATCGATCAAAAACAGTACAAGTGTATTTAATTAACTGGCCGACGTTTAATTTATCGTACTATTCCCCTGTTCTATTTCTCCCAGTCTTATTAAAATTTCTGATTGATCTGGGTGATTTCTAATTTTATTGATCTCTTCATAAGTAACCTCCATAATATCAAATAATAACCATATTAATATTTCTCTCTTCTTATTCTCGTCACTAAAATTTCCCCCGATGATAGCGTTTAATCTTCCTTGATATTTCTCTTGCGTTTCTTTCAGGGTAAATCTACTGATTAATTCTTGGATGTATTCCTGAAGAGTAACTATTTGAAAACAATTAAATCTAGGCTTGATAGAATTATATAGGCTGGTTCTCTTCTTTAGCAGTTTCGTATCTAAAGGCTTAATAATAGATATTTGAAATCCTTGGTACAACTCTAATAGCTTTTTGATCAGACTGGAGACAGGATTAATTGTCGATAGGCTAAATCCACCCGTTACTTGGTCGATTTGTTCTAAATTAGGGTTTAAGGAACTAATAATAAAACCGAAGACCAGAGCAATGATTAAACCAACATATACATTATCCTCGATTGAGCTTAATAGAGAAAATATAAATTGAATAAAAAGGTATAAGAGTATTGATATAAGAACTTTGAGAATTAATAACCTAACAAAAGTATTTAAAAAATCCTTTTTTAAATCGGGAAATAAATGACGAATCCTAAAAGCTGAGAAATAGCTACTTCCAGTTTCAACTGCTACTCCAATAATTATCGCAGTCACGACAAAAGGCCACCGATCTTCTCCCAGAAGTTTCCGTATTTCGCTGAAAAGATCGGTGGCAGCAGTTGTCTGAGAATCTACCAAAAATAGGTAATGGGTGAATGAACTGAAAAAAGGAAACTTGTCTAATTCCGTTAGAACCTGACTACAAAATACCATTTACCCTCAGCCAACGAGTTTTCCAAGTGGGAGTAAAGATTTTGTAGCTTTCTTCTTCATTGACTTTGATATAGCCTTTGTCCGCTAGTTTTTCTAATTTATCTTGTAAGTCAGCTTCTCCAATTCTATCTGTTTCAATTTCAAAGCTCAAGGCAGTGGCAGCCCTAACTTTGAGTAAATCAGATAAAAGAGACTTCTCCGCGGAGGTTAAATAATTGTCAGACTTAGCTGAAGTCCCAGAATCACCCTTGTCTTTGGACTTAGAAGGAAATATGTCAAGCATTCTGTTTTGTGTAGTTTATAAATACACTTCGACCAGTACATCTTGATCCTCAGTCATGACTCTCTGAGTTCATGACTGAGAATGACTGAGATATGTCTGAGTTTTTTGCGATAAAATAGAGATTGCGTCGATTGATGGAAGTTTATGGGGCGATCGCTTAAAGTAAAATCAGAATATATCCCTAGAGTCAAACAAGCAGTTAAACTCAATGGTTACGCAAGTCAAGAGCTGCTTGCTGAGGAGTTAGGATTCGCAAGATCGACTATTAGCCGTTTTCTTAACGGTAAATCGATTAGTAATCTCAATTTTTTTGAAATTTGTCAAAAATTAGGCCTTGATTATCGAGAAATCGCTGACTGGGATAAGTTGGAGGAAACACCGGCTGCCACGTCTGAGGATGAGGGAGAAAACCGGGCTGCGGATTTTTCCAAGTATGTTGAACGTCCTCCAGTGGAACAGCTTTGTCTGGAGACGGTGAGTCAAGCAGGTTCATTATTGCGGATTAAATCAGCCAAGGGGATGGGTAAAACCCTATTAGTCGATAGAATTTTGAGTCAAGTTGACAAAAGACAGTATAAAACCGTCAGTTTGAGTTTTTTACAAGCAAGTAAAGGAATTCTCGGCGATTTAGACCGATTGCTCTCTTGGTTTGCTTTGATTATTTCCAAGAAATTAGGGTTAGCAGCTCTCTTTCAGGAAAAATGGCAAGAAGGATTAGGACTTTATAGCTGTACTGCCTATTTTGAAGACCATTTGCTCAAAAAGCTGGATAAACCCCTAATTTTAGTTTTAGAGGAGATAGATAGTCTCTTTACCTATACCAGCGTTGCTGACGATTTCCTTAGTTTATTTCGTCTTTGGCATGAGGAGGCAAAAAATAATAATACTTGGCAAAAGTTACACTTAATTATCACCTACTCCACAGAAAACTATGTTCCTGTTGACCTGAATAAATCTCCTTTGAATGTTGTAGGAACAGAAATACTGTTACCTGATTTTACTCTAGAACAGGTCTTGACTCTAGCTAATAAATATCAGGCTAACTTGGGAAAAGATGAACTGCAAAAAATAATTAATCTTGTCGGGGGACATCCCTATTTAATCCAAAAAGCGATTTATACGATTAGCCAAAAACAACTGTCTTTAGCAGATTTTTTAGAGACAGCAGCCACGGAAGCGGGAATTTATGGGGATCATTTGCGAGGACATTTGCTAAACTTACAAGAACATCCAAACCTAGCAGCAGGAATGAAAAAGGTTGTAGAGTCGTCTTCTCCCGTTGATTTAGGTGCAACAATTAATTGGCAACTTCATAGTTTAGGATTAGTAACCTTTGTGCAGAATGCTGTTCAACCCCGTTATCCACTATACAGCGACTATTTTAGGTATCGCCTATCCTCCTAAAATCCAATATATTGAGTTAAACTGTTGTACATCTAAATCTAATATTCGTTTTCACCTGTTCCCCGTTCCCCCATCGAACCCAGAACTTTAAATGCGGACTAGCTTAGGGACAGATAACCTTTGATTAAATTATTCATCGAACTTAACCAATCAGACAAATTGCTAATTTTAATGCTATGGCGACCAATTTTTATTATGTTGGAGGCAGCGTCCCCCTAAATGCACCTAGTTATATCAAGCGGGAAGCAGATGATATATTTTATAACTATCTAAAAAATGGACAGTATTGCTATGTGTTAAATTCCCGTCAGATGGGAAAATCAAGTTTGTGGGTACAGACACAAAAACGACTGAAAGAGGATAATATTGATTGTGCTACCATTGATTTGAGTGGTATAGGAAAAAACATCTCCGAAGATATTTGGTATCGAGTATTATTTGAGCAACTGGTTAAACGCTTCAATCTTTCTATTCGGGGAAAAGAGCAAACTTGGTGGGATGAACGAGCCTATAAATCAGCTATTAATCGTCTTGATGAATTTGTTGAAGAAATTCTCTTAAAGGAGGTATCCCGACCTATTGTTATCTGTTTCGATGAAATTGATAGCGTTCTGAGTTTAAATTTTTCCACAGATGATTTCTTTGCTTGGCTGCGTAGCTGTCATGAAAAACGTCCTTATAATAGGGATTACCAACGTCTAAGCTTTTGTATGTTGGGGGTATCGGCAGTTTATAACTTTATTCTAGATAATAATCGTAGTCCTTTTAATATTGGTCAAGATATTCGATTATCTGGATTTACTATAAAGGATGCCAGAAAACTTGCCGAGGGATTGCAGGACAAAGTTATCGCACCGCAACGGGTTTTAGAGGAGGTTATAGAATGGACAGGTGGACAACCATTTTTAACTCAAAAAATTTGTAATTTAATCTCCACATCTCGCCCTGAATTTGGCAAGGAATCCCCAGCAAACCCGATTAATGTCGGCGATTTTATCCAGTCGCAAGTAATTAGTAACTGGGTATCTCAAGATAGTCCAGAACACCTAAAAACTGTTCAGAATCGTTTATTAAATAAGCGTGTCACGGGTAGAAGAATGCTGAAGCTTTACCTAGAAATTTTAAAAAATGGTGAAATTACCGATGATGGTAGTCGCGATCAAATAGAATTACGCTTAACGGGATTGGTAGTTCAAGACCGACAAAAGTTAAAAGTTTATAATAAGATTTATAGAAATGTTTTTAATGAAAATTGGGTGACAACGGAATTAAATAAAATCCCTGCATACTACGAAAAAGTAGATCAACTAGATAAAATACTATTAAGGACTGAATTTGATGAGAATCAAAGAGCAGCTTTAATTGAGGAAATTCCAGCTTGGACAGGTGGTAACTGGGAGTTAACGATAATAGTTATCCTTTTGCTAATCGACAATAAAAATGAGTTACGAGAAGGACAAGAAAAACCAAAAATTGAACAATTGATTCAGAAAAATATTGTAGAAAATTGGTTACAAAATAAAGCAGCAGACCATCTCCAGAAAATACAAAACAGTCTCTTAACTCCTGATAAAAATGTTAGGTCAAGATTAGAAATCTATCAAGAAATTTTGCAGCAGGGGGGAGTCTTTGCTGATAACAAACCAGAAAAATTGGCACTTCAGCAAGCAGAATTAGTGATTAAAAATGATGAGTATCTAGAAGTGACCAATCGAATTTATCAAGAGGTATTTAATATTCAATGGGTTAAACAAGAATTAGAAAAATTAGTTAAGGAGGAGGATTCTACCTTTTCGTCGGTACTATTACTACTTGGTACGTTTATTATTTTGTCCTTATTATCATTGCTACCACAAAGAACTCCCGATAAGGAACCCTCACCTAGTATTCCAGAAATTTGTACTAAACGAGATTTTAATATTAGCTTAAACAGGACTATTCAACAACTGCAAGAATTGGAAAGGAAACAAGGTGATCAGTTTCCTGAAAAGTGTGGGACTCAATTAACTGAATTAAGGTTAATTCAGCAAGCAATAGGACTAGCTGCCAATAATTTTGTCGCCGATGTGCCGGGTAGAGAAGGTGCTTTTGAAATTTTGTGCAAAATCCCCCCAACTTCTGATAACTTTAAAGAAGCTCAATTTTGGGCAAAACGTTGGTATAATGACAGAGCTTGGAAATCGGATATCGATCGAGCTTTGCAAGATAATCTAGATTGTCAAAAACTTATTGAATAAACATCAATTTTTTAATTACTAAATACTCCATTACCACCCGTTAATTCCTCGGATAATGATACTCGGATTCCTTCCCCTCCCCGTGACCAAAATAAAAAGAATAGGTCAGAAACATTGAAGGATTGACTCCTGACAACAGGAGAGGAATTAACCTGTGGGTTCTTTTGACGTAAAACAATTACTTGCATATAGTAGAGGAGATTGCCAATCATTAGCCAGAGAATTAAACTAAAAATAACCCATCAAAAATTGAAATCGGCTATAACTCTCATGGGCAATTTCCCCTTTATAGTAATTGATTTAATCCCCTATCGTTCACTCAAAACTGCTTTTTTCTGATCCAGATAGCTAGAATTGTCAGGAAAAGTAAACCCATAACTCCCGCTAAAGGATTTTTATCGATTCCAGTTAACCAATCGGGAACAGTACCAGTGTATTTAATTAACTGACCCACATTTAATATATAGTATGCCCAGACTAAACCCGCGTGCAGACCGATACTTTTACCCAAATTACCACCACAGGCGCGTTTTGCCCAACCGAGAATCAATCCTAGCAAGACTAAGGCAGGAAATTGGGGAAAAGTGCGGATAATTTCGGCTAAAGGTTTAATAAAGTGAGCAAGAGCGAAAATTAAGGCACTAATCACTAGAGCGATAGCGGGACGATAATCCTTTTCCAATTCTCCCAGTAACCAGCCCCGAAATAGCAATTCTTCCGCAAAACCCACCGCTAAAGCGACTAAAAACCCCTCCAGGATGATTTTGCTGATTTGGGGATTTGCGGGTAAGAAATTTAACCAACCTAGGAACCCTTGGGACAGAAAAAGCGAGAAAGTGAAAAATAGACCGATCTCTAACCCGTTAATTAACTTGATCAGCGTTTTTCTTCGCCAAATCAACCCATAATCGGCTAATCCCTCATCACCATAAATTGTCCGTCCCCACCAATGGGATAACCCCAAAAATTCCAGATAGAGAACAGAAAGGGTCAAAATTGAGACAAGATTGGCATTAGTGGCAAAAAAGTGATAGAGGGGAAGTGCGATCGGCAACCAGAGAAAAAGTAGGAGCAAAATAAAAATTCCCAGTCGCAGGGGGACTGGGTAAGTGGCAATTACCCGTAATCTTTTATTCATCGGGTTCGATGCTGCTGGTTAAACCTTTATTTTTCAAGGTTTCACAGTAAAACTCCGCGTGTTCTTGGATGCAGGTAATCACCAAGGCCGTACCATTAGTGTGCGCTTCCATCATGATATCAACTGCTTGGGGTTGCGTCATACCGGCGATCGTTTGCATTAAACTCTGAACCACATACTCCATCGAGTTAAAGTCGTCATTGTGGAGTAAAACGCGATAACGCGGTGCTGGTTTACGGATTGTCGCTGTGGAACGCTTTTCGATGACTTCTGTGGACACCGTTTCTCTCCTTTGAATCTATATCACGAATACAAGTCAATTACTTAATGATCATAATCAAAATTTCCAGATTGAGCTAGGCTTTTTCTGTGATCCGTGAGGGGGTTGGGTGTTGGGGAGTGGGGGACAGCCAAAGGAATGACATTTTTAGATGGATAGATCATAATTGAATTAACCCTGTAATTTAACCTTATTTCTCTATGTCTGCTGGCGAATTACAAAATCTCGATAAAAATATTCAACGCTTGAAAGAACAATTAGCGGGAAAGCGAGACATTTTAGTCACAATCGGACCGGAAGAACAAGTTAGGATCAAGCAGCAGATCGAAGATTTACGCCGACTAATTCGGGATTTTGAACGAGAAAAATGGGATTTAGTCGCCAGCGACAGTCAAGAAGCATCTTTTCCTGATGCCGAGGTAATGGTAGCAGAAATTGTCACAGAATTGACGGCAATTACCAAAGAACCACCCCCAGAACTTGCTTCTGCACAAATCTTAGAATTATTAAATCAAATTCTGGCTAAACTCAATCAACCAGAGCGATCGGCAGCAGCCAAATTAAAAGCGGCCATATCTACTATACCCCCTTTTGTTTCCCTGACCTACGAAGCGGAATTAGATACTGAGTCAACTTTTAAGCGTTATTTTCCCACATTTAATCGTGTGATCGCAGGAGTGAAAAATCGTCTAAAAAAGTAAGTATTCCCTCTATACCTAGTAATGTGGGCAAAAGTACGGTTAATTTTGTCGGGAGGGAAGATGAGTTAACCTTAATTCATCAGAAATTGCAAACAGAACAAGGGGTGATTGTTTGCGCGGTGGAAGGGTTAGGGGGAATAGGAAAAACCGCTTTAGCTTTGGAATATGCGAAACGATACCAACAGGAATACGCGGCACAATATTGGTTATCCTTGCGACTATCGGGTTTAGCAGAAGAAATAGTTAAATTAGCTGGTCCCTATCTATCTTTACCAGAAATATTGAAAAAAGAATCTTTAGAAAAACAAGTGGACTGGTATTGGCAAAATTGGCTACCTCAGCAGGGAAAATTATTATTAATTCTCGATGATGTCCCCAATATCGACCGAATTCCCGATCGAATGTTACCAAAAGATTCTAGGATTAAGATATTAGTCACCACTAGGGAAAGGTGTCTTAGTACGGAATTTCAGTCTATAGCTTTAGATGTTTTACCCTTGGATAAATGTGTAGAATTATTAACCAAAATTGTTGGTACTGCTAAAGTTGAGCAAGAAAAAGCTTTAGTAGAACAGATTTGTCACGAAATTTTAGGACGCTTAACCTTAGCAGTGGAGTTGGTGGGGGAATATTTAGCCAAAAATCGTCATTTAAAGTTTAGCCATTTACGCAATAAATTAAATTTAGCTCATACTGCTTTAACTAAGGAAAGAAACCACAGAGATTATGGACATTTAGGGGTAGCAGCCGCAATTAAAATCAGTTGGGATGATTTAAGTTCTGCTGGTCAAAAAGTGGCAATGCTGTTAAGTTTATTCGCACCGGTGGCTATTGCTTGGACGTTGCTAGAAGATACGGCAAAATCCACAGAAATTACCGAAAGCGAACTAGAAGAAGCGCGGGGACAATTGGATAATTCTCATCTGATGCAACCCGTGGATGAGGACTATTCTTTTTATCGGATTCATCCCCTCGTGAGAGAATTTTTTCAAGAGAAATTACAGGCAATTACTGAGATAAATTCTCTTTATCGATGCGCTTTTGTGGAAACTTTGTTAACCATTGCTAAAACTATCCCGCAAACCCCCACAAGGGAGATTATTGCAGCAGTAACTCCCGCAATTCCCCATCTGCAACTTGTCAGTCAAACCATGTTAGATGATATTCCCAACCCGGAAGATAATTTAATTCAGGTGTTTCTTGGGTTAGCTTTGTTTTATAAGGGACAGGGAGAATATAATTTAGCAGCAGTTACCTTAACAAAATGTTGTGAAGAAATCCAATCTCGCTTAGGAGAAAACCATCCCTATGTTGCTGACATTTTCAATAATTTAGCAGGATTATACCGCTCCCAAGGCAGATACGCAGAAGCGGAACCCTTGTATAAGCGCTCCGTTTCTCTGATAAAACAGCTATTAGGAGAAAACCATCCTAGTGTTGCTACCAGTGTCAATAATTTAGCACTATTATATCAATGCCAAGGCAGATACACAGAAGCAGAATCGTTGTATAAGCACTCCCTTTCTCTAAGGGAACAACTATTAGGAGAAAACCATCTCGATGTTGCACAAAGTCTCAATAATTTAGCAGAATCATACAAATACCAAGGCAGATACGCAGAAGCGGAACCCTTATGTAAGAGATGCCTTTCTCTGATAAAACAGCTATTAGGAGAAAAAAACCCCTATTTTGCTACCAGTCTCAATAATTTAGCAGAATCATACAAATACCAAGGCAGATACGCAGAAGCGGAACCGTTGTATAAGCGCTCCCTTTCTATGCGGGAACAGCTATTAGGAGAAAACCATCCCGATGTTGCTACCAGTCTCAATAATTTAGCGGGATTATACAAATACCAAGGCAGATACGCAGAAGCGGAACTGTTGTATAAGCGCTCCCTTTCTATGCGGGAACAGCTATTAGGAGAAAACCATCCCGATGTTGCTAACAGTCTCAATAATTTAGCAGAATTATACAAATACCAAGGCAGATACGCAGAAGCGGAACCGTTGTATGTGAGAGCTATTGCTATTTATCAAGAAAGATTAGGAGAAAATCATCCCCATACCCAAACAGTAAGGCAAAATTTTATGATTCTGTTGTCGCGATTATCCGATAAAGAATTATAGTAAAGATTTCCCGATGAGATAGTTAATCTCTTAAAAAGTATCAGGTAATTAAAAGATATATCCGTTAAATAGTGCTGGCTTAATATTAGTAAATTCTTGCTAGAAAGGAGTTTTAAACTGCCATTGAGGTTGATAGACTATCCCGCTTAACGCAATTTTTCTTCAATCAGTTCACGCGATTGGTTTTCTGGGTTTTGATTGCCAGAAGGCATCTTTAGCAGAGGCGATAAGCTGACTAATTTAACAGCAAATGTCAATATTTATCTTTATCTAAGCAGATTTTAGAAAGTTTTTTTGTCGATGTTAATGTTAATTATCAGTAGTCGGAGATAAAATCTTGAGAAATGTCAATTATCACTATTCTTACTGACCCTCAATAAATTAGAATCAGATCATAAATGCGATCGCTTGCTCAATTCTCGATGATTAATCTGGAGGCTAAAATCAGCAACTGAGGCAATTAACCTTTTTCAAGCTACCGAGTTTAGGTGGTAGTCACTGATAACTGATAACTGGTAACTGATAACTGAAATGACTCGCTTTATTTGGGATAAATTTAGCAAAGACTTCCTAGAAACCCTTCTTTCTCCCTACGGTACAGTAGTTGTCAGCAAAGAAGTCACCTCAGAAATTAAAGAAATTGATGTGTATTTTAGTCCTAATATCTCTGAAA
>NZ_JADBUZ010000125.1:0-11235 GCF_020245305.1 Microcystis sp. M20BS1
CTTTCGCACTCCTAATTATTTTTGGTTCGATCCTAATACTTTAGAATTGCAAGGATTTAGACTAATTGGGGGACAATATCAAGCCATTTCTCCCAATGACCGGGGTTATCTGTGGAGTGAACAGTTAGGATTATATTTAGGGATATTTGACCGGAAACTGCGTTATTTTACCGGCGATGGTCAATTAGTCCCCACTCCTCAAGAAGCGGAATTAGAGCAACGACAGGCAAAAGAACAGGCTATTTTAGAAAAAGAGCAGGCTCTTTTAGAGAAAGAAAGGGAACGTCAGGCTAAGGAAAAATTAGCCCAAAAATTGCGAGAATTAGGCATCGATCCCGATACAATTTAGGGGAAATATTATTTTCTAGTAGCTATGGTGACAGCAGCGCCCCTAGTGGGTGTAATTATGGGCAGTGATTCCGACTTACCCACCATGAAAGAAGCGATCGCAGTTTTAGAGATTTTTCAGATTAGCCACGAAGTCGCCATCGTCTCAGCCCATCGTACCCCCGAAAAAATGTTTGAATACGGCAAAAACGCTCATAAGAGGGGAATAAAAGTGATTATCGCTGGAGCGGGTGGTGCTGCCCATTTACCCGGGATGGTGGCATCTTTAACCCCCTTACCCGTGATTGGAGTTCCCGTAGTCACGCGCACTTTACAAGGGTTAGACTCTCTCTATTCAATTGTACAGATGCCCGCAGGCATTCCCGTGGCCACGGTGGCGATCGGTAATGCCAAAAATGCCGGACTTTTAGCGGTTCAAATTCTCGCCACTGGTAATACTGATCTTTTAGAGCAAGTTATCGCCTATCGTCAATCCCTCACCGATTCCGTCCTCGAAAAACAAAGCAATCTTCAACGACTAGGCTATCAAGACTATCTAGGGCAGAGTTCACCTAAGTAGGGTAGATTGAGAAAAGATTAAGTAACAAATTATGAAGTAATTATGCGTTGGATCACCGCTTGTGTATTGAGTCTATTGCTCTTTTTTGCCCTACCCATAGCGGCTTATGCCGATAGCCCGACTATTAGCGAAGAACAGATTAGAGAAGGGGAAGTTATCGCCGAAAAAGCCCTAGAAGCCACAGAAAAAGGCGATTACGCCCAGGCCGAAAGCTATTGGACCGAATTAGTCGCCAAATTCCCCACTAACCCCGCCGTCTGGAGTAATCGCGGCAATGCCAGAGTTAGTCTCAATAAATTAGAGGATGCGATCGCTGATTTCAACCAAGCGATCGCCATTGCCCCCGATGCCCCCGATCCCTACCTCAATCGCGGCACCGCTTTAGAGGGAGAAGGCAAATATCAAGAAGCGATCGCCGATTATAATAAAGTTTTAGAACTAGATCCCAATGATGCCTTTGCCTATAACAATCGCGGCAACGCTGAGGGCGGTTTAGGGGACTGGGAAGCCGCCGTCAAAGACTATCGCCAAGCCACTCAACTAGCCCCGAATTTTGCCTGGGCGCAAGCTAATCTGGCCCTGGCCCTGTACGAATTGGGCAGATATCCCGAAGCAGTCCAAAAAATGCGGAATATTGCCCGCAAATACCCCATGTTCCCCGATGTCAGAGCCGCCTTAAGCGCCGTTTTATGGACCCAAGGACAACAGGGAGAAGCGGAAAGCAATTGGGTAGCCGCCGTCGGCATGGATACCCGCTATCAAGACCTCGATTGGGTAAAAAGCGTGCGCCGTTGGCCGCCGAATATGGTTCTAGCCTTAGATAAGTTTCTTAACTTAAAGTAAAGAATTACTAAATATGGTTGGCTGAATAAATCTAAAAACCTTGTTGGCTAAGACTTTTAGACTTTTTGTCAATCAAAAAGTAGCAAATATGGGAGTGATCGGGGGGAAAATTCAGGGACTTTTTCCCTGAAAATTAGGTAATTGACCCCCTCAAAATCGGTAAAACCCTACACCCTACACCCCATACCCCACACCCCACACCCCACACCCTGTCCCCACGAAAAACTTTTTCAGCAGACCCTAAATAGTAACTTTTCTAGCAGTAGCGGGGCTGAGAGTCCAATTATCCTGAAATCAGCGACTAAAATACAATTGAGGCCTGATAGTTCCATTATCCTCGATCGAATAACCAGGCTCTGGAAAGGAAAAGGAATAGCTAGAACGGGCCGATGGCCCAATGCTATAATCCAATTACAGGGATAGATTGGACTCTATCAGTATCCGCCGCTACTGTACACCTTAAATCTTAGCCAGAATGCCAGATTTACACTTGCTTAATTCTCATCCACAGGCCCTAGAAACCGCCTTCATCGCCACTGCCGACCGGTCTTTTTCCTCCCCTCTATCCCTCGACCTCGCCAGAATTAATCAACGTTTTGACTCCGCTAACGCCGCAGAAATCGTCGCTTGGGCTGCGGCCACCTTTGGGGAAGGTTTGGTGATGAGTACCAGTTTCGGCATTCAAGCGGCGGTGATGTTGCACCTCGTCACCGCAATTATCCCCGATATTCCCATCATTTGGATCGATACCGGCTATCTTCCTCCGGAAACCTATCAATTTGCCGAAGACTTAAGCCAACGCCTCCATTTAAACCTGAAAGTTTATCAATCTCCCCTCAGTCCCGCCCGCATGGAAGCAATCCACGGTAAACTGTGGTCAAATAACGATCTCGACTCCCTCAATCTCTACGACAAAATCCGCAAGGTGGAGCCGATGCAACGGGCCCTGAAGGAATTAAAGGCCACCGCTTGGTTAGCGGGTTTACGTCGCGACCAAACCGACCACCGCAAAACTCTCCAATGGGTCAATCAACAGGGCGAACGTTACAAAATATTACCGATACTTGACTGGAATGCCAAAACCATCTACGACTATCTGACTAAATACGATCTTCCCTACCATCCCTATTTTGATCTAGGTTATGTCTCCGTCGGCGATTGGCACTCCAGTCGGCCTTTAACCGCCGATGATAGCAACGAACGAGACACCCGTTTCAAGGGTTTAAAACAAGAATGCGGTCTTCATTTACCCTTAACCCCCGGAGAAGCACAAAGTCTCGACGCAAGCTCCCTATAACTGCCGGGGTGGAAAATTTGCCGGTGCGATCGGTTCCTAGACGTTAGACAATGGTTAATGATTATTAATCCCCCATTAACCATGGCTATTTTAGAAAGTTTTCTCGAAGTCGGCTCTCTCAAGTGGTTTTATCGACAGGTTAACCCCGCTCAACAACCGGACACAACCCCCGTGATCCTACTCCATGGTTTACCCGCCCATGGCTATATTTGGCGGGAATTATTGACCAGTTTAGAAGAATATAACATTAATGCCATTGCCCCCGATTGGATCGGTTCCGGTTTATCCGCTAAACCCGATGCCAGAGATTTCGCCTACACACCTAGCGCTTTTTGTCAAGCCTTGGCTGATTTTATTCAAGCTCTCCAATTGCCGAAAATCTCCCTCATTGTCCAGGGTTTTTTAGCCTCCGTCGGGTTACAATACGCCCTAGAAAATCCCGATAAAATTGAGTGCTTGATCGTTTTAAATACTCCCCTCTCCAGTGATGTCAAATTACCATGGATAATGAAACAATGGGGGATACCTTTCCTCGGAGATATGGCGACTCAAGACCCCTTATTAGTCGATCGTACTTTAGAAACTGGTAGCGGTTTTGTGATTAGTGATGCAGATCTGGCTATTTTCCGTCAACCTTATCTAAAAACTTCGGCAGTGGGTCGCGCTTTACTGGCCACGATTCGCAATTTAAACCTATCGAAAACTATGGCAGAAATTGAGACAGGTTTAGAGAACTTTGAAAAACCTATCCTTTTTGTCTGGGGAATGGCGGATCCTTGGTTATCTTCTGTCACCGTTGAAAAATTAGCTACTAAATCAGGAGTGGAATTAATCCCCCTCTCGGAAGCAAAACACTATCCCCAAGAACATTGGTCAAAAGAAATTAGTCCCCGGATTATTAATTTTCTCGGACGCAAAACCTAAAACCCGATACTTTCTGGGAATTGATAGCAAAATCTCCCTAGAAAGTATTTAGAAAGTTATCCTTAGTATATCACTGTAGTTCTGCACTGGCCACCGCCTATGGAAATACCAGCTTTAGGAAGGATAAATATAGAAAATAATCCCCCAGATATTAATAATTTAACCGATTGGGAGCGAGTTAAATCGATGAGCGATGCAGAAATCGAGGCTAATGCTTTGTCAGATCCCGATGCGCTTCCTTTTGATGATGATTGGGAAAATGCGGCGATTATTTCTGCTTACAATAAATTAACATCTCAATAATTGCTGAAGCATTATACCAAATCTGTCCACTCGCCTACCGTTCCACCCTGCCTACTTTTCTATACTTTTTAAACAGGGTTGAGTATTACTTGTGCTTGCATTAGTTTAATAAAAATGCTACACTCAAGCCAGTCTGTCATTGGATGACCTTTAACACAAACAAAATAGTTATAATTATGGATATGAACAATAAAACTTATGAAGATATTTATTCAAGAACTTATTCAAGAATTTATAATATTGTGATAGAAGTATTTGAAGTTTCTGAAATACCTCAGCCAGTTTTAGATTTTGTCATCTTTAAAACTGAGTATAATTATATTCTTGAATTATCAAATGGTGGAGATGAAGATGATGCTCTAAATTTCTTGTATCAAATAGAGCAGGAATTTGACATAGAAATTCCATACGATGAAGTATCTAAAAAAATAGTTACATTTAAAGATCTATTGGAATTTGTTTTTGAACAAAAATATAACCTTGAGATTGCAGAATATCTAAAAATACGAATAAAGACAAAAACTCTAAAATTGTTATTGTTCTTAGAAAGCAAGAAAATAGAAATCAGTAAATTTATAGAAATATTTTCAAGTGACACTTTTTCCAATAATCATCAAAATATCGAAAAACTTATCCTTTCCCTGAGACACAAAAGTTTTGACGTGTCCAGTATAATATCATTTTCAGATATATTTAAAAATGATTTTCTACTATCGAATTTAGAGCAAATATGTCAGATATATTGCTTTATGAATGACCAAAAAATTTCTTACTTTGATGTTATTGATATCATAAAAAGTGGATATCTAGACTCTTGCAAACAACAGATAGACGATCTTTCTGAAAAGATAAGCCTTCAAGAGTCGGAAATAAAAAAACTGAGTCTTCAACTTGAAAAGGCTAATCAGAACCTAGATTTGTTGAAAGGTCAATTAAACCATCTTTTAGATGATATCTAGCATTGTTATAGCGACATAGAAACCCAAAAAAATATTGATCAAACAAGGTATATTATTCTGCAATAACACACCTAAAAACAAAGATTTGAGTAATTATTTTATTCCCGTACCCATCTAAGCTGCACTGCATTTAAACCGCATACTGAGGAATTTTAGTACAAGGGCCAGAAATCTCAACCCCAGAAACCTTTCCTCCCCACTCTCCTATACTTTTAAAGTGGAATAAATTTTTAGCTTAATTAATCTGGTTAAAGGCCTGTTTTTGTCGTTTCTAAATACCCCTGATAACTTGACCGGAACTGTTCGATCGATAGCTTCTTTGTCCAATATTCTACCAGAGCATGACCCCAGGCCCAAGCTTCCTTGTCAGCAGTGCTAAAATTTTCTAATAGTATTGGCCAAAGTGCCAATAAATCAAAACTTTTATTCTCCGTATTTAAGAGAGAAGAAAGCTCGTAGGCCATCTGTAATTTACCGATCGCTACTGGTAATTGTTCCACAGGAATTTGTTCAGCTAAAAGATAGGCTAAGGTCGGTCTTCCCGTGGCTAAAGTGGAGATAAAACCTAGAATAGGACTTTTTAATAGGGCCGTTAAACCTTGCCCCGTGGCCATCTGTAAAGTATAGCGATCGATTATTTTCGCCGCTGCCAAGGTTCGAGTTTCTAAATCCGCTAAAAAACGGGCCAAACGCAACTGTTTTGCGGGTGAAATTGCCCCCAGTAAAGCGATTGATAACTCCTCATCCCCCCAAGCTTCTCTATCCGGCTGTTGACTGACCATCGGCAAAATGCGATCGCAAAGATCCTCGAATAATTCCGCCCGATACTGCAAGCATTCGCGGATATTGACTTCTTTGGGACTTTCTCCCGTCAGCCAATTATAGGGAGGTTGCCACTCTCGCACCGGACGCAGGCGATCGACTTGAGAAACACAGACTATAACTGGTAAATTGTCAATAGTTTGTTGCAAATCTTTAAGAAAAGCCTCATCCATGGCTAGAGCGGGATCGAGGGCGGGAGTTACCAGAATCAATAAATCGGCGTTTTCGGCATAATTAAGAACCTTTTGCCGATCATCAGCCCGATTTGACTGTTCGTAGCCCGGGGTATCCCAGAGGATTAACTCGTCTCCTTCTGGGGTTTGCCAATGGTAGGATTGGATCGCGTCGGTACTGGGCAATAGATCCACTTGGGCTAAATCGGCCCGAAAGAGAGTATTAATTAAACTGCTTTTGCCGGCCCCGGTGCGTCCAACCAGCAGAATATTAACCGGTTGGCGATCGATTTCCGTGATCGGTTCAGCTTGGGCGAGAATTTCCTTGAGAGTAGTAGTGGCGATTTTGGTCTTGGTGGGGAGAGTTGGGGCGAGATTGCCGCCACTGTAGAGTAACACCGCTTGGCGAGAGAGATTTCTTAGGGCATTTTCCCGCAAAACTTGCCCTAAATTGACTAATAATTGCTGATCCGCTCGATCGCTGTACTTTTGACTGGCAACTTTAGCCACAGCCGCAGCGGGATTGATCACCCATTGCGCCCAATTCCAGGCCTGCCAAAGTTTCTGGGCCGAGGGTTGCAATTTTTGATAAACTTCGTAGGCCTGATAGGCTTGGCCGATGGTGATTTGATTCAGGGCCGGGGAAAGATTCTGCATCCAGCGATCGCTATCATCCACGGTTCCCCGAATTAAACCGTAGGCCTGGGGAATGTAAATATTTAATAAGGGGTACTTGACATCGGGGTAATATATATGAGCGATGGCACTGACCAAATCCTGACAGCGTTGCCAAAAAGTCGCCCAATCTTCCCAAACCGGGCGATCATTGCGGGCCGCGACGATAATCCTCTCGATAATTTCCTCAACATTGCCCCCGGAATCACCTTCAGGAGGGGTTAATTCTGCCTTAATTTCCCCGATGGCGGCTTCAATTTCCCCGACTGCTGGGCGCGTCCATTTGACCAACAGGAAGCGCCAAGCGACAAAAATCAGGGTAAAAACTGCCCAAATCCAATTCAAACCCCATTGATTGATCTGGACACTGGCGGCCACGATCAGAAAAATCACCACGGCGGCGATCGGAACTGCTAAAATCAACCCTTGCCAAGTTTTTAACCGTAACATTTCTCGATCTGGTTTTTTTCCATTCTAGCGATCTCTGATTGTCGGTTAGGGGGCAGTCCTGATGCCAAAGTTGGCACCGCCAAGCCTGAAAATATTCTGATTGACGAATTGGCGTTATTTCAGCTTCTATTTTCCAGTCAGTCCCGATGAAAAAATTTTCACCCCCACAGATGAAAGAGGTTTCCTTCCCTACACCCCACACCCCACACCCTACACCCTCTTTCAAGTCAGAAATTAGACAGTGGCATCAATTTGGGCGAGGATTGCTGTGGACAACTGACAAAGTTGTTGATGACAAGGGCCATTACTGGCCATGATCCCCCCCCATTGCCGCACATCGCCGCGATTATAGCGCACGGGTTGACCGTCAAAATAGGAGAATTTGCCGCCTGCTTCCGTTAAAATCAACTCTGGAGCGGCAAAATCCCAGTCTTTAGCGGCCGATTTCCCCGATAGGGAGATATAAACATCGGATTTTTGTTCGAGGATCGTGGCAATTTTACAGCCCACACTGCCCACATAATTTTTACCGAAGAAGGGTATTTGACTTAATAGATTATCAAAACGTTGGTCGCGATGGGTACGACTAACTACCAGATAGAGATCGGTAATTTTATCTTTATTGGCAACTTTTACCTGTGTAATATTGCCGTCGCTAGTTTCTAGAAAAGTGCCTTTTCCTTTTTGGGCAAAATAGAGTTTTTCTTGATCCGGTAAGGCAACCACGGCGATGATCGGTCTTCCTTGATAACATAAGGCGATATGTAGGGCATATTCTCCCGTTTTGTCGATAAAATCGCGGGTTCCGTCCAAAGGATCGATAATCCATACCCAATCTTTCGGGATAGCTTCATTACCCTGGTGGGTTTCCTCGCTCAGATAACCAAAGTCGATATCCGAGAAATTTGTTTGTAATTCCCCTAAAATATAGTGATTTGCCGCTAAATCCGCCGCAGTCACCGGTCCGCCTTTTTTCTTCTCGTTGACGGCTAAATCCTGTTCACCCCGGTGGTAGGATTGGAGGATTTTAGCACCACCCCAACCGACGGCACGAGTCACAGCTAAAATGCGATCGAGTGTTTCGGTATCTTGACAGGTTAAATTAATCATAAAATAGCCTCAGTTTTTCAGACCTATTATCTACTAAATTGAAAGACTGGCATCTTAGCTTATCATCCCTTGCTTCCTAGCTCCTGACTGGCTTAATTTTGCCCTTGCCAAAAATAATCGGCGGGTTTTTTGGTTTCTTCCGGTGATGATTGGGGAGCGTCTCCCAAGAAAACCGAGCGCTGGCTGACGCGATCGCCTAATCTTCTTTGGACTCGACTGGGAATACCGTAACCGTAGGCAATATGACCTTTTCCTGCTAGGACGATGATCTGATATTCGGGATGAGCTTGCCAGAATTTAGCGATCGCATCGGCCATGGTTTCATCCCAGAGGACCTGTGCCAGAAAAAAGCGATCGAATCCCTGACTTTTGCCCCCCGTGTGTTGCTGATAAACGGCTAAGATCTGTTGACGGTACTCCTCGTTATCCTGGTTTATTTCGCTTTTAGGGGGAATGTAGGTCATTTCTGAGGTGGAGAGGCTTTCTAAGCCCTCTCGTGCCACTTTTCTAGTGATTTCCGTGGGTGTATTTAGGGCGATCAATGGTAGTTTTTTCGCCTTGGCCAAGCGCAGGATCGGGGCGTAAAATTCCCAATCAAATCCCCAACGTTGGTCGTATTCACTTTTTTCTCTCAACTGATTTTCGCTAATTTTGCCGGCTAAATACTGATCCAAATAGATTTGGTAAGGACGTTGAAACATCTCGAAAGCGATCGCTATTTGGGGATTATTAGCCTGTAAATACTCGATAATAGCTAATTGGGCCTGATGGTCGGCTTGACTATCGTGCCTTTCTCCCAGATAAATAATCTCGGCTGTTTTTAAATCGGCCAGAATTTCTTTTTGGCTATTAGTAAAACTCCAGGCCCGGGGCAGCAAAATAAACAGTAAGCAGAGGGCAAGGAAAACGGGAAAAAAGCGTCGAGAGAATTTCATCTTTTTAAAGGTCTTTTAAAAAACCTAAGTAGATAGGTATTAAAAACTTTCAGATCCCCCCGGCTATCGGCACCCCCCTTATTAAGGGGGGTAGGGGGGATCGAACCTAAAATCCATTTTTAATTTAATTATAACCAGCTACTTATCTTAACCGAAGCCAAGACAAAAAAGGTGGGCAATGCCCACCCCCAAAAATTTTCAGAGAACCTTTCTGGTTTAGTAGGTTTCTACGTGCCAGCGATGTTCTTTTTTCAGTTGTTTCTGATAGACAGACCAATCAGCGCCATTTTTAGCAGCAGCACCACTGATAGCATCGTCGATACCATCTTCCATCCCTTTCAGTCCGCACATATAAGCGTGGGTTTTGGGACTTTGGAGTAGATTCCAGATTTCGTCAGCGTGTTCGGCTACCCGGTGTTGAATATACATTCTGCCGCCCTGGGGATTTTGCTGTTCCCGGCTGATGGCATAGGTGAGACGGAAGTTATCGGGGAATTCCGCCGCGATTTTCTCTAATTCTTCTTGGTAGAGAATATTGGCCGTTTTGGGAACTCCGAAAATCAACCAAGCTAGACCTTTGAATTTATAATCTTCGTGTTGTTCCTTGAACATCCGCCAGAGGAAAGCTCGGAAGGGAGCGATTCCAGTCCCGGTGGCCATCATAATGATAGTGGCATCTTCATCACCCGGTAGCAGCATTTCCTTACCCACGGGACCAGTAATAGCCACATCGTCCCCCACCCCTACATTACAGAGATGGGTGGAACAAACCCCATAAACGGTTTCCTTGGTTTCTGGGTGTTGGTATTCCAACTGACGCACGCAGAGGGATACGGTTTTATCGTCTAATTTATCACCATGACGGGTGGAGGCGATCGAATAGAGTCTCAATTTATGAGGTTTGCCATTAGCATCGGTACCCGGGGGGATAATACCGATACTTTGCCCTTCTAAATAGCGTAAATTGCTCCCAGAAAGGTCAAAGGTGACGTGTTGTACGATGCCGATACCCCCCTCATCAACGAGAGCATAATTCTCGATACATTTGCCGATAAAGGGTTGATTCGGACGGTAGATGTTGACGGGGATATCTGTTTTTTCTTTCGCTTGAGTCATGGCCTTTTTCTTGGTCTGTTCGGGGACGGGCGATGATTGAGCGATTGGCTGT
The DNA here is from genome assembly GCF_020245305.1 of Microcystis sp. M20BS1. Taxonomy (NCBI): domain Bacteria; kingdom Bacillati; phylum Cyanobacteriota; class Cyanophyceae; order Chroococcales; family Microcystaceae; genus Microcystis; species Microcystis sp. M20BS1. The sequence goes on from NZ_JADBUZ010000125.1 coordinate 10,567, forward strand.
GGTGTGGAGGCACTAGAAACAGTTGCTACGGGGGCAATCCCATTGAAGGGTTTGATGCTGACGATACGACCACCTAAACGGGTAATCCGACGCATTTCTTGATTCATGCGACTGTAGGGAACCGTGAAAAACACGCTTCCACTCTGACGGATTGAATAATCTAAGCTGTCAGTATTGTCGTTTTGATTGAGACCCGCCACTTCGTAAACAAATAAACGGTTTCCCGCTAGTGTACTCGGACTGTACATTAAATATAACTCCCAACTCAAGTCACGATAATCGTTCCATAGTTTAGCCTACCATCGGTACACTACACCTAGGCCTAATTGAGAGTTATCTTAAAAAAACCACAGACATCGCTTTTATCCTTTCCTTAAAAATACGTCAACTCTCTGGTTAAAATCTGTTACATTTGCAGCATTTTACTTTTTATTAAGATTTATGTTACTTTTTCCCGTTTATGCTAAAAATCCCCCTGGTTGGCCTGATGAGGACAAGAGCGGGGGACAGATATTAGCGATAATTATTTTTTGACATCCTCGCCGCCCTAAAAGTGCGGCGATTCCTAAACCTCACGATTTAAGTTTCTGCTTCCACCACCGTCGCATACCACAGTTAAAAAACCATGTACTGTCTTACACAGAGTCCACAGACTTTCGCCCCATTTCA